>DATHXE010000798.1:0-4801 GCA_035459845.1 Tepidisphaeraceae bacterium
GGCGGAGTCATCAACTCGGGCACCGGCAACCCGACCGGCGGGGGCGGGGGGAGCGGCGGGGGCATCCTGCTCGCCGCCAGCGTGATCGACCTGACCGGCACGCTCGACGCGAGCGGGGGTGACGGTGGATACCGCCCGAGCGACGGTAACGACCGGGCGGGCGGGGGCGGGGGCGGCGGGCGCATCGCACTGTATTACGATTCGATCAACAACGCGGGCACCGTGGTGGTCGCGGGCGGGACGACCCAGACGGCGACCGTCGGCGGGGCGGGCTCGTCGTTCACGGGCGCGGCGCCGGTCTACCTCCAGGCCGTGCCCGAGCCGGGGGCGGGGCTGGCGCTGGTCGGCGGGATCGGGCTGCTGGTGGGGCGGAGGCGGAGAACTCTCTAGTTGCGGAACGGGGACTCCGGCGCGGTCGGGTCGTTGGGCGCGGGCGCCGCCGGTTTGGGCGCGGGTTCGGTGAGCGAGGGGAGCTGGAGCGGGGGCAGGGCGGGCGTGGGGAGCTCGGGCGTTTTCGGCGTCGGCGCGGCGCCTTGCTCGGGGGTGATCGTGCCGGTGCCGGTGGCGGGGTCGAACTTCTGGCGGAAGATGATCGGGCGGAAGAGGAGGAGGGTTTCCGTGCGCTCGGCGGGGCCGTCGGCGCGGAGGAACACGTCGCCCAGGAGCGAGTCGACGCCGGGCGTGGCGGGCGTGGGGGCGACGACCAGGAACGAGTCGAGCGGGACGTCGACGGCGAGGTTGAGGTCGTACAGCTGCTCGGGGCGGAAGCGCTGCACGGTGCGCTGGTTGACCTCGCCGACGGCGACCATCACCTCGCGGAGACTTTTGACGACGGGGCACAGGGCCATGCGGACGTGGCCGTGCTTGCGGGGGGCGGGCTGGAAGGCGATGCGGAGGAGGTTGTCGCACCGCTCGAAGGTGCGGCCGGTCATGGGCTCGTTCGGCGGGAACCAGAAGATCTGCTGGGAATCGACCTTGAGGGCGATCTCGAGGTCGAGGTTCCTGGCCTCGCGGCCGGTCCAGGAGGAGGGCTGGGTGACGACGGGGTGCTTCTCGATGAGGTTCTTGAAGTACTCGAGCTCGTCGACGCCGGCGACGCCGACGCGGACGTTGTTCTTGAAGAGCAGCTCGTACGCCGCGGGGTCGACGGCCTGCTCGTTGACGCGCTTCCAGAAGTCGTCGGACCGGCTGACGGCGCCCGCGGGGACGGTGATGCGGTAGGCGATGAGCTGGACGAGGTACTGCTGTTCTTTGATCGCGTCGGCCTGGGCGGTGGCGTCGGCGGGGAAGAACTGGGGGAGGGTGAAGGCGGGTTTGGTGGTGGCGCCGTCGGCGGGGGCACCGTCGGCGGACGCGGGGGGATTCTTGGGGCCGCAGGACGGGAGGAGCGTCAGCGCGGCGATCGCGGCGGACTTGAGGAGGGTAGAGGGGGTCATGGGGGGCTCCTCGGGGGTGGATCTTCGGTGCGACGTAGGGTGGGCACTGCCCACCGTCGGGTTCTCCGGGTGACGTCGCGCGCGCCGGCTACGTCCGATCGTTCGAGCGCTCACGTGCACCTTCGGTGCGACCGCTAAGTACGGGTGCGCAACTTCGACATTAACTCTCGTGGGCGAGGACTTGGGTCAAGCGGTCGAGGCCCAGATCCCAGTCTTGCGCGGAAATGTTGATCGCCGGGGCGAGGCGGACCACGGTCTTGGCGGTCAGGTTGAGGGCGACGCCCTTTGCGAGGCCGCGCTCGACGAAGCCGGCGGGCGGGGCGGTTTTCAGTTCCATGCCGAGCATGAGGCCCTTGCCGCGGATCGCCGTGACCTTGTCTTTGAGCTTTGGCTCGGCGCGGAGGCGCGCAACGGCGTGGTTGCCGAGCGTCTCGGCGTGGGCGACGAGGTTTTCGGTTTCGATCACCCGCATCGCGGCGTGGGCGACGGCCATGCAGATGGGGTTGGCGCCCAGCGTGTTGCCGTGCGTGCCGGGGACCAGGAGTTTGGCGATCTCGGGCCTGGCCCACATCGCCCCGACGGGCAGGCCGGCGCCGACGGCCTTGCCGAGGGTCATGATGTCGGGGAGGACGGGCGAGCCGTCCGGCATCTTGAAGTACTGGTGGGCGAACCACCGCCCCGTCCGGCCGCCGCCGGTCCAGACTTCGTCGAAGATGAGGGTGATGCCGCGCTCGTCGCAGAGCTTTCGCACGCGGGCGGGGTAGTCGGCGGGGTACTCGTTGACGCCGCCCTCACCCTGGATGGGCTCCATGAGGATCGCGGCGGTCTCCTCGTCGACCGCGGCGGTCAGGGCGTCGAAGTCACCGCCGTCCACTTGCAGGAACCCGGGGACGGTCGGCTCGAAGCCGGCGCGGTAGGTCGGGTTTCCGGTGGCGGCGATCATGGCGAGCGTGCGGCCGTGGAAGCTCTTGTGGAGCGAGATCGTCTTCCATCGCTTGCCGCCGTCCTGGTGGCCGCGAAGGCGGGCGAGTTTGACCGCGGTCTCGTTGGCCTCGGCGCCGGAGTGGCAGAAGAAGGCCTGGCCGGGGAAGGCGTGGCGGCTGATAGCAGCGGCGAAGTCGATCTGGGGCGTCGAGTAGTACGTGTTGCCGACGGCCCAGAGGGTCTCGGCCTGCTGGCGGACGGCGTCGATCAGCGCCGGGTGCGCGTGGCCCAGGACGGTCCCGCCGAAGCCGGCGAAGAGGTCGAGGTACTCGCGGCCCTCGGAGTCGTACAAGCGCGAGCCCTGGGCGCGGGCGAGGACGATCGGGAGGCGGGCGTAGTTGCCGATGAGGAGCTGTCGCCCGAGGGCGAGGGTGTCGGCGGTGGTGGCGGGGGTGGGCATTGCGGTGGTGGTGTTCCTTGTCTGATGGCTACTTGGACGAATGCGCTTCCTGGCTGCCTTCGAAGACGGCGAGCTCTTCGTGGAGGCGGGCGATCATCTTCGGACGCCGGCCTTCGTATAACCCTTCGCGCCCATCGGGTGCGCCTTGAGCAGGGCGTCGAGGCGCTGTTCGAGCGAGCGCAGCTCCTCCTGGGCCTTGGCGTACTCGGCGGGGGTGGCGATCATAGCTGAGCGGTAAACGTGACTCCCGGCCAAAGTCTAACACGCCGCGCGGGTCGCGACTACGCGTGGCGCGTATACTCGGCGGCATGTTGCCGAAGCCGTGGGCGTGGGCCGTGTGGGGAGGGTACGTCGTCATCCTCGCGTCGTACTTCGTCGTCGACCGGGACGCACGGTTCTGGGTGTTGATCCCCGCCCTCCTATTTAACACTGTCGTCTTGCTCGCGGTGCGCGAAAGGCGGAGCGACCCCGAGCGGCGGGCGTCGGCGGGGCTCTGCCCGGATTGCGGGTACGACCTGCGCGGGACGCCGGACGGGTGCCCGGAGTGCGGGCGCGCGTTGCCGCTGGGGCCGCAGCCGCTGGCGTCGGCGGCCGAGGGCGGGCGCGTCGAGGTGGTCGTGCCGCCGCTGGGCGCGGGCGTGGAGACCGCGGTGCTCAACGCCTGGCACCGGGCGGACGGGGAGATGGTGCCCGCGGGGGTGGCGCTGTGCAAGGTGGAGACGACGAAGGCGACGGTCGACCTCGTGTCGCCGGCGCGGGGGACGCTGCGGCGGGCGGCCCGCGCGGGGGCGACGGTGCGGGTCGGGGAGCGGATCGGGACGATCGAGGGGAACTGAGCGCACGGCGCGTCAGCAACGCGTTGCGTTGCAGCTAACTGAGGGGTGCCTATCCTTCCCGTCATGGCCACCGCTCCGCTCACCTGGTCGATCCTCGGCACCGGCAACATCGCCCGGCAGTTCGCGACGGGCGTGCGCGCGTCGCGGCGGTGCCGGCTGGGGGCCGTGGGGTCGCGGGACGGCGCGAAGGCGGCGGAGTTCGCCAAGGCGCACGGGATTCCGGTCGCTCATGCGTCATACGAAGCCGCCATCGCCGATCCGACGTGCGACGCGGTCTACGTGTCGCTGCCGAACACGCTGCACCACGAGTGGACGATCAAGGCACTCAAGGCAGGCAAGCACGTGCTGTGCGAGAAGCCGCTGGCGACGAGCCTCGCGCAGGCTCAGGAGATGTTCGACGTCGCGAAGCAGACGGGACGGGTGCTGATCGAGGGGTTCATGTACCGCACGCACCCGATGACGCACGAGATCGTGCGGCAGATCGACGCCGGGGCGATCGGAGACGTGCGGCTGATCCGCGCGAGCTTCTGCTTCAAGGTCGGCAAGCCCTCGGGCAACATCCGCTTCGAGCCGGGATTGGCGGGCGGGGTGCTGATGGACGTGGGGTGCTACTGCGTGAGCTTCGCGCGGCTGTACGCGAAGGCCGAGCCGACGACGATCCACGTGCAGCACCACCGGCACGAGTCGGGCGTGGACGACCTCGTCGTCGGCACGCTCGGCTTCGCCAGCGGCGTGCTGGCGACGTTCTCGTGCGGGATGGTGGCCCACGCGGACAACACGTCGAGCGTGTGCGGGAGCGAGGGGTACGTGGAGATCCCCGTGCCGTGGAAGCCGCCGGCGGCCGGCGCGCAGTACACGATCGGCCGATCGACCCCGCCGAAGATGGACGCCCCCCCTGGTGGCGTCACCGTGCCGCCGCGGCAGACGTTCACGGTGGACGCGGGGGGCGACTTGTACGGCAACGAGGCGGACGCGTTCGCCGCGGCGGTGGCGGGGGAGGCGCCGCCGTTCTTTGATGAGGCGGACTCGCTGGGGAACCAGCGGGTGCTGGACGAGATGCGGCGGATGACTTCCGATGGCGGGCGCGTAGGGTTCGTCGTGCGCGCGTAGGGCGCGCGTAGGGCGCGCGTAGGGCGCGCGTAGGG
>DATHXE010000799.1:0-2088 GCA_035459845.1 Tepidisphaeraceae bacterium
CCGGCCCCGACCGCGCCGCGGCCGCGAAGCGCGAGTTCGATATCGCCCGCGCCGCCCGCGTGCACTTCGCCAGCGTGGCCCATCAGGCCCGGTTCGTCCGCGCCCGCGAGATGCTCGCTAAAGCGCCCCCCGATCAGCGACAGGCGATCCTCTTCGAAATGCGCACCGCCCTGGATCTCGAAGCCGCGCTGGCGAAGGAGCTCTACGGCCTCCAGCGCCGCGACAGCCGCATCGGCTTCGAGGCGTCGAACCACTACTTTTACCTGGGTCAGGATCTGGTCGAGAAGGTGATCAACTGCCACTGGATTGTCGGCCGGCTCAAATGACGTCGTCGTGCCGGCCGTCGCCATTCAGCGCCTGATCGACCGACTCGTGAATCTCGAACACCGCGTCGAGGCGCAGCCGGTGCAACAACTCGAGCACGCGCGGCTGGACGCGCGCCAGGCAGACGCGCCCGCCGTGCTCGCGGACCGATCGGTGGGTTTCGACCAGCACGTCCATCCCCGGGTTCGAGACCAGCCCCACGTCGGACAGGTCGAGCACGATCGTCGAACTGCCGGGGGCCAGCACGTTGATCACCTGATGAAGGTCCTCGCTTTCGAGCACGCACAGGTCACCGTCGGGCGCCACGATGCAGGTCGTGCCTTCCTGACGCAGCACCCGAAGCATCAATCCGTTGGGTCCGAAAATCTGCCACATGTTGCGTATTTTCACACCGCGCACGCGCGAATTGAAAGCCCAATTTGATAACGAAAGCACAATAACTCGATCGGACGGAGCACCGTAGTTTTTCGCGCGGCAGCGAGTACAACGGGTCCAACCCTCCGGATTTCCCGACCTTGCCGCGCCGACTACAATTCCCGGCCCGGTCGGCCGATATGGGCGATAGGCCGCCCGCGCGTGTCCGCCGTCTGGCGGCAGGTGATTTTCCCGAGCGGCCCGTTCGATTCGCCCGTGCGCCCCGTTACGGAACCGACCCCATGATTCACCCCTGGCACGACGTCACCCCGGGCGAGAACATCCCCCACGACTTCAACACGATCATCGAGATCCCGTTCGGGTCGTCGGTGAAGTACGAACTCGACAAGTCGTCAGGGCTGATCAAGCTCGACCGCGTGCTCTACTCGGCCGTGTACTACCCGGCCAACTACGGGTTCATCCCGCAGACGCTGGCCGAGGACGACGACCCGCTCGACGTGCTCGTGCTGTGCCAGGAGAACGTCGTCCCGCTGACGCTCGTGCACGCCAAGGCGATCGGGCTGATGACGATGCTCGACGCGGGCAAGAAGGACCACAAGATCATCGCGGTCGCCAGCCACGACCCGGAGTTCAACGTCTACGAGGACGCGGGCGAGATGCCCCCGCACCGGCTGACGATGCTGCGGCGGTTCTTCCAGGACTACAAACTGCTCGAGGGCAAGGCCGTCGAGGTCGACGAGATCCAGCCCGCCAAGACGGCGTACCCGATCATCGAGGACGCGCTGTCGCGATACAGCCGGCAGCGGCGGCGCGGGTTCAAGGGATAGTCGCGCCCGGCCGCCCGTCCGCTCGCCCCTTTCGGCGCGGCGCGTTACCGTGTGGCGCATGCCCACCCGCCTGACCTGCGCGCTGCTCCTCCTGGTCGTCGTCGTTGGCGTCGCCTGTCCGATTGGCGCCGCCGACGCCCCGCCGGCCGCGCGGAAGGTCCGCGTCCTGGTCTGGGACGAGCAACAGCCGACCCAGAAGCAGGCGTACGGCGAGAAGTTCCTCGGGCAGACGATCGCCGACCACCTGGCGAAGAACCCGGCCCTCGAGGTCACCTCCGTCGGCATGCCCCCCAAAGGGGAGGTCGACAAGGATCCCGCGCTGACCGCCGAGGCGCTCGAGAAGGTCGATGTCCTCATCTGGTGGGGCCACGCGCGGCACCGTGAAGTCTCGTGGGAGACGGCCGACCGGATCGTCGACCGGATCAAGCGCAACAAACTCGCCCTGGTCGCGATCCACTCCGCCCACTGGGCCAGCCCGTTCGTCCGCGCGATGAACGCGAAGACCGTCGAGCAGGCGCTGGCGTCGCTGCCCGAGGCCGACCGCGCCGCCGCCAAGGTAAAC
>DATHXE010000800.1:0-7223 GCA_035459845.1 Tepidisphaeraceae bacterium
ATCCAGCATGCCGCGGGACTTGAGGTCTTTGATTAGGCCGGCGATCGCCTGATCGACGGCCTTGGCGCGCGGGACGTGTTCCTTCATGCCGGAGTGGGCGTCCCAGTTCTTGGACGAGCCCGAGTCGATGAGCTCGACGAAGCGGACGCCGCGCTCGGCTATCCGGCGGGCGACGAGGCACTGCCAGCCGAACCCCTCGGGCTTGCCGCGCTCGACGCCGTAAAGCGCGCGGGTGGCGTCCGTCTCGTGGGTGAGGTCCAGCACGTCGGGCATGGCGGACTGCATGCCGAAGGCGGTCTCGAAGGATTTGATGCGGCCGGCGAGCAGGGGGTCGGACGGGCGGGTGGATTGGTGCCGGCGGTTGAAGCGCGCGAGCAGGTCGAGCTCGGCGGCCTGGTCGGATTCGGACGCGCGACGGCGGAGGTCCTGCACCGGCTCGGGGCCGGGGATCACGCGCGTGCCCTGATGGCTGACGGGGAGGAAGTCGCTCGACCAGACCTGCGTGCCGGCGTAGGGCAGGTACGGGGCGAGGACGACGAAGCTGGGGAGGTTGTGGTTCTCGGTGCCCAGGCCGTAGGAAACCCACGAGCCGATGGACGGGCGTTTGACGGTGAGTGAGCCGGTGTGGACGCCGAGCGTGGCCTGGAAGTGTTCGAAGTGGGAGCCGGTGAGCGATTTGATGACGCAGAGCTCGTCGGCGACGGAGGCGACATGCGGGAAGAGCTCGGAGATTTGGGTGCCACACTTGCCGGCCGGGGCGAACTTGAACTGCGGGGCGAGCAGGGTTTTGCCGTTGGTGTGCTTCTTGCCGGCGTCGCGGGCGAGGGCGGGCTTGGGATCGAATGACTCGAGGTGGGAGACGCCGCCGGTCATGAAGAGGTAGATGACGCGCTTGGCCTTGGGGGCGTAGTGCGTCGGGCGCGGGGCGAGCGGGTCGGATGCTGCGATGAGCTCCGAGACGGCGGCGGGGAGCAGGAGGGAGCCGGCGGCCATCGACTGGACGACTTGGCGGCGGGAGAGGTGGAAGGGCGGGGTGGGCATGTCGTGGCGTGGGCTACCAGCCCGCGAGTCAGTACGTGAATGGGACGGGGCGTTCCGAGCAAGTGGACTCATGGCTGGTAGCGCAAGATGCCCGTGCCACGGGCAGGCCCACCCACGCGATCGCGCGCAGTGGTCTCATCTCAGAAACCTTCGGGGTGACGCGGGAGCGTGAGTGTCGCGCGTCCGCATTCCTGGGCGAGTGCACAGCCGCCCTACGAGCACACCACCCCCCGTGGTAACGTAACCCGGATATGGACCCCATCTTCACCGCCCTCGGGCGGACCGTGCTCGGTCGCTGGAAGCGCCAAAACTTCTCGCTCGCGGCGTTCCCGGCGATCGCGGCGGCGGCGCTCGACGAGCGGCCGCCGGCTAAGCACGTCGACGTCGCGGCGCTCGTGCGCGAGTTTCTGCTCGACGACGAGCAGCCGCCGCAGACCGACTCGGCGTTCGGCGAGCCCGAGCTCGTCGCCTACAGCCACTCGCGCTTCTACATTCAGTTGTTGTTCTGGACGGACGGGACGACGGCCATCCACCAGCACGAGTTCAGCGGCGCGTTCCACGTCATGCACGGGTCGAGCATCCACGCGCACTACACGTTCGACCGCGCGACGCCGGTCACGCCGTACCTGCGCGTGGGCGATTTGAAGATGAAGCGGATGGAGCTGCTCGAGACCGGGCGGACCGTGCCGATCGTCTCGGGGCCCGAGACGATCCACTCGCTGTTCCACCTGGACTCGCCGAGCGTGACGGTCGTGGTGCGGACGCAGCACGACCCGGGCACCGGGCCGCAACTGAACTATTTGCCGCCGCACGTCGCGTTCGACCCGCACTTCAGCGACTCGCTCACGATGCGCCGCAAGCAACTGCTCGACGTGCTGGAGCGCACAGTGGACGACGGCGGCGAGCGGTACGCCGGACTGGTGGCGGAGATGACCGGCGAGCTCGACTTCGAGCGCGGGTTCTCCGTGCTGTACCACTGCATGGGCCATCTGCAGCAGATCGGCGCGTGGGAACCGATCCTCCGCGCGTTCGAGAAGCGGCACGGCAAGCTCGCCGCCGGCGTGGGGGCGACGCTGCAGGAGGATGCGCGGCGCGGCGTGATCAAGGGCCTCCGGAGCGCGGTGACCGAGCCCGAGCACCGGTTCTTCCTGGCCCTGCTCATGAACGCCCCCACGCGGGATGATCTGTTGAAGCTGGTCGCCCAGCGGTTCGCGGCCGAGCCGCCGGTGGAGACGGTGCTGCGGTGGGTGACGGAGCTGACCGAGCTGACGGACGAGGGCGTGGCGATCCTCGACGCGGCGTTCCCGGCGGCGCTCGACGTCGAGCTCGAAGCGCAGGCGGAAATGTTCCTGGTGGCGTTCGCGTACTTCTTCCGGCGGGACAAGACGCCGGCTCTTCGCGGGGTGCGGCCGGCGGAGTTGAAAGCGCTGCGGGCGGCGCTGGCGGGGTCGGCGCTGGGGTTGTTGCTGGCGGCGAAGGAGCGCCCGCCGGGGTGGGCGTTTCGGGGGGGGCGGAAGGGATGAAGGGGGCGCGGTTGTGGCGCGTGGGCGAGTACACCCACCCAACGAGGACGGCGCGGGCGCTCTCCTCCATCCGCCATCCGCCATCTTCCATCCTCGTGCCCCGCAACTTGCGGTATACTCGCCGGCCGCAGAGCGCGCACGCCCACGAGACACATGGCGGAACTGAGCACGACAAGCCGGGAGCGGGTCGGCGTGACGGCCGAGCGGGTGCGGCGCGTCGACGCGGACTTTGCCGACGTGCCGCAGGACGTGCGGCGGCGGTACGTGGCCGAGGAAGTCCGGCGGGGCGTCGAGTCGGTCGAGCCGGGGGACCGGGCGGCGTTTTTGGCGGAGCTGGACCGGCAGGTGCCGTGGGTACGGGGGGCGTATGGCGTGGGGGTGCAGATTGATGGGGGGGTGGGGGGAGGAGGGGATGGGGGGAAGGCCGATGGTCGAACGCACGGGGCGGCGGAGGGAGGGGCGCATCACGACGATCACCCGTCGCACGGGCAGCTCGCGGGAGTGGAGGGGGTGCTCAACATGGAGGGGGCGCGGGCGGACTTGTCGCGCGTGCTGGAGCTGGCGCCCCACCTGGTGACGTTCGCGGCGACGCTGTCGCAGTTGACGTGGTCGGCGTGGCGGACGATCGCGACTCGGTCGAGCGTGCGCCGCGGCGTGAACCTCGAAAAGCTGTTCGCCAAGTGCGTCGCGGGAGATCCGGCGATTACCGTGGCCGACGCGGCGGGGGAGCTGGACCGGCTGCGGCAGCTGATCGCGTCGCTCGTGTGGGCGATCAGCCAGGTCGGCCCGCAGGTGGCCGCCGGGCTGCTGGCCGGGTTCGCGCCAATCGAGATCGAGTCGGCCGTGGCGGCCGAGGGGTCGTCGTACTGGACGGCGAAGGGGAAGGAGGTCGCGTGCTGGCGGAAGTACCTGGAGCTGGCGGAGGGATTGGAGCGCGACGCCGTCGAGACGGCCGTGCAGCAGTTGATCGTGGATCATGCGGAGCAGGTGCTGAAGAACACAACGCGCGGGGAGAGGAAGTGATGGGGAGGTGGTGTGATGAGGTGATGAGGAGACGCAGAGCAGACGTTTCACGAATCAACACGAATGAACACTAATGACTCTTTCCCATTCGTGACCATTCGTGTTCATTCGTGAACCCCTCTCTCTCCTCCTCCGTGCCTCCGTGGTGAATCTGTCCGACGGGTGAACTCTTCGCGACCGGTGACCGATGCAATTGACCGAACTGTGTGAGCCGGTGTTCCAGTACGCGTGCCTGTTGAACAGGTCGGCGCGGAAGGGGAAGGGGCACGCGCCGGAGCAGGTGCGGGCGGACGTCCAGGGGATTTTGGCGCGGCTGCGCGTTCAGGCGCAATCGGACGCGAAGTTGGGGGCGCTGTACGCGCGGGCGGAGCCGGTGCTCGTGTATTTTCTCGATGCGACGGTGCGGCAGAGCAACCTGCCGTACGCCGGGCAGTGGCCGGGACTGGCGCAGGAGGCCGATGGGGATGAGAAGTTCTTCGACCTGCTCGACGATGCGCTGCGGGACCCTTCGCGGGACGCGCAGGAGCTGCTGAAGGTGTTTTACACGTGCCTGGGGCTGGGGTTCGCCGGGTGGTACGCGGGGCAGCCGGAGGTGCTGCGGAAGCGCATGCTGGACATCGCGGCCAAGGTGCGGAGCGTGACCGAGTCGGTGCACGCATCGCGGATCGTGCCCGAGGCGTACGAGCACGTGAACACGTCGAATCTGGCCGACCCACCGGGCGTGAGCTTGGTTGGCATTGGCGTGGTGCTGGTGGGACTGCTGGCGGTGCTGTTCGCGGCCAACGTCTACCTGTATCGATCGAGCTCGGCGAAACTCAATGATGCGATCCAGCAGGTGCTGGAGAGCGGCGGGACGGGGGCGACTCAGCCCGCCGCGCCGGCGACTGCCCCGGTAGAAGGGAGCCCGCAATGACCGATCAGCGGAACTTGCTGGGCGTGTGGGCGAAGGTCGGGCTGGCGCTGATGGGCGCGGGCGCGATCGGGGCGGCGGCGTGGTTTTACCCGGGCGACTGGGTCATCCTCGGCATCGTCGCGGGGGGCGTGCTGGTCGTCGCGCTGCTGCTGATGGTGCTCGCGCTGATCCTGCGCGGGCGGCAGCGGGGCAAGGCCCAGCCGCTCGAGCGCGCCGTGTTCGCCAACGCGGCCAGTCAGCCGCAGCGGGTGAGCGAGCCGTCGCGCCGCGCGATGCTGGACGATTTGCGCAAGAAGTTCGAGGGGGGCGTGTCGAAGCTCAAGGCCGCGGGGAAGGACCTGTACAGTTTGCCGTGGTACGTGCTGGTCGGCGAGCCGGGGAGCGGGAAGACCGAGGCGATCCGCCACTCGAACGTCGGCTTTCCGCCGGGCCTGCAGGACCCCGCGCAGGGCGCGGGTGGCACGCTCAACATGAACTGGTGGTTCACGAACCACGCGGTCATCCTCGACACGGCCGGCCGGCTGATGTTCTCCGAGGCGCCGGCGGGGAACACGGGGGAGTGGGACGAGTTTTTGCGCCTGCTCACGCGGGCGCGGCCGCGCTGCCCGATCAACGGGATGATCCTGGTCCTGCCCGCCGACAGCTTGATCCGCGACACGGAGGCCGAGATCGACGCCAAGGCGACGCGCATCGCCGACCAGCTTTCGCGCATCCAGCGGCTGCTGGGCGTGCGGTTCCCGGTGTTCGTCCTGGTGACCAAGTGCGATTTGGTGCACGGGTTCCGCGAGTTCTTCGAAGACCTGACCGACCCGCAGATGCGGCAGCAGATGCTCGGGTGGTCGAACCCCGGCCAACTCGACAAACCGTTCGACCCTGAGTTGGTCGAGCGGCACCTCCGCGGCGTGAAGGACCGCCTCGTGCGGCGGCGGCAGGCATTGCTCCTGATCGACCCGATGACCGAAGACGCGGACACCCGCCGGCTCGATCGCGTCGACTCGCTGTACGCGTTCCCCGAGGCGTTCGTGCGGTTGGCGGCGCCGCTGCGCAGGTACCTGGAGACCGCGTTCGTCGCCGGCGAGTGGTCGCCGCGGCCGCTGTTCTTGCGGGGGATTTACTTCACGTCGTCGGTGCGCGAGGGGCAGGCGCTGGACGCGGAGCTGGCGCAGGCGCTTCGCGTGCCGGTCGAGTCGATCGGGGCGGACGGGAAGGCGTGGGAGCGCGAGCGGGCGTTCTTCCTGCGCGACATGTTCGTCAACAAGGTGTTCCGCGAGCGCGGGCTGGTCACGCGGGCCAAGAGCGCGCGGCGCGTGCAGCGGCGGCGGCGCGCGACGGGGCTGATCGCCTGCTGCCTGGGGGCGGCGGCGCTGCTGGTGGCGACGTGGGTCGGGTCGCGGCAGCTCGAGGAGAGCGTGGGGCGGCAGTCGCGGTACTGGTCGGCCGTGCGCGCGAACTGGGGCGACCGCGGGCGCGACTGGGCGGTCGTGCAACCGGACGGCGGCGGCGGGAAGGCGTTCCGGTACAACGGCGGGCACGAGATCGCGCTGGGCGACGCGCGGGCGACGGTCGGGACGTTCTTCGCCGACGCGGCAGGGCGCGCGGTCGGAAAGATCGACGTGCCGTGGGTGTTCAGGGCGCACGCGCTGATCGGCGGCGATTTGGACGAGCGGCGCAAGGCGGCGTACCGGCGACTCTACGAGCAGAGCGTGCTGCGGCCGACGATCGAGGCCTGCCGGCAGAAGCTCGCTTCGATCAATCCGGCCGGGGGCGATTTGTGGGGCCAAGAGGCGACGGACGCGGTCGCGGAATTGATCCGGCTCGACCTGCAGGCGGCCAAGGTGCCGGTGGCGGAGCGCGCGGACGCGCCGCTGCTGAACCTGGACGTACTGATGCGGTTCCTGCTGACGCCCGAGGCGTACGCGACGTTCCGGGCCGAGCACCGGGCGGCGCTGCAGGAGCCGATGTCGTGGCTGTACGACGACAGCGGGAAGGACGGCGCGACGTGGCCCCCGGCAGCAACCGGGGCGGGCACCAAAGACTCGGCGGCGGCGCTGGAGGCCGGGGTGAAAGCGATGAACCGGTATTTCGCGCGGGCGCTGGCGGGCGAGACGCCGCGGCTGGCGCGCGTGCGGACGATCGCCGACGAGCTGGACAAGTTCACCCGGGCCGAGGACGCGCTGGTGGCGGCCGTGCGCGAGGCGGGAACCGACGGCCCGCGGTCGGCGGAGGAATTCGCGCGGCTGGCGGGGGCCTGCCGCGGGGCGCTGCGCGATGCGGGCGAGACCGCCCGGCGCGTCGATGCGGCCTTGGCGGCGCAGGAGAAGAGCATGGCGGCCGGGCAGTCGCTGCTGGCGCTGTACGAGATCATGGTCGACCGCGAGCTCGGGTCCGCGGAGCGGGCGTACGAGCGGCTGACGCAGCAGATCCCCGACGGCCGGGCGCCGATCGGGCAGAACAACGCGCCTGCGCCGGTGACCGTGCCGCCGGCGCTGGTGGCGCTGCGGGCGGCGCTGGGCGAGGCCGCGCGGCAGGTGCCCGGGCTGCGCGGGGCGGCGCTGAGCGAGGACGTGCAGAACGCGCTGGCGCGGGCCGACCGTCTGCACCTGCGGTTCGCGGCGGGGCTGGACGGGAAGGAGCACCGGGAATATCAGGTGCGCGCGGCGGTGTGGGAGGGGGCGGGCAAGTGGCTCGCGCGGACGAAGGCGGGCGGGGGCGATGCGGCCGCG
>DATHXE010000801.1:0-2054 GCA_035459845.1 Tepidisphaeraceae bacterium
ACGACGCCAACGCCTACGCCTACGACATGGCCGCCCAACTCATGGTGCGGTCGGACCTGTTCGACGAGAAGCGCTACTCCGAGCGCGACCTCGACCGCTACGGCCGGCACGACCTCGGCCGCCACATCCTCCAGGCCCGCCACCTCATCGAGGCCGGCGTCACGTTCGTGAAGGTCACCAGCTTCCACTGGGACACGCACGGCGACAACTTCAACCTCCACCAGCACCTCGTCCCCCAGTTCGACCAACCCTTCGCAGCCCTCATCGAAGACCTCGCCGCCAGCGGCCGCCTGAAGGACACGCTCGTCATCGCGATGAGCGAGTTCGGCCGCACCCCTCGGATCAACGGCCACGTCGGCCGCGACCACTGGCCCCAGGCCTGGAGCGCCGCGATGGCCGGGTGCAACCTGGCGCGCGGCGCGGTGGTCGGCAAGACGAGCGACGACGGGTCCGCCGTCACCGACCGCCAGGTCGACGTCGGCCACATGTTCCACACGTGGTTCGGCGCGCTCGGCATCGACTCGCACAAGACCCAGTACGACAACCACGGCCAGCCGCTGCCGCTGGCG
Organism: Tepidisphaeraceae bacterium; assembly: GCA_035459845.1. GTDB lineage: Bacteria > Planctomycetota > Phycisphaerae > Tepidisphaerales > Tepidisphaeraceae > DASPKW01. Next base: position 570 of record DATHXE010000801.1, read on the forward strand.
AACGACGAGTTCGACGCGATCAAGGAAGTCCTCACGTAGCGCGGGCGTCTCGCCCGCGAGTCTGATCAGATAAGAGTGGACGAAGCCGCGCGGCTCCCAACCAGTCGATCCCTCATGGCAGCTCCCCAACCCGCAAAACCCGCGACTAAGCCCGCACCGGTCGCCGCCAAGCCCGCGCCCAAGCCCGTCGCCAAGGCCCCGGCCAAACCCGCCAAGCCCACCGGCCCCCTCAAGCCGCTCCAGTCGTTCGACCACGAGATCGAGCTCGCGACCGCCGCGTTCTCGCCGTGCGGCAAATACCTCGTCGCCGCCGGGACGGATGCGACCCTCTACCGTTATGACACCGAGAAGTGGGAGCGCACGGAGTTGAAGGGCCACAACGCCTGGCTCAGCGCGATCGCCTTCCACCCGACCGACGGCCGGCTCTTCTCCCTCGACTCCTGGGGCCGGATCTGCGCCTGGAACTACGCGGATGACTCGCCCAAGCCCCTCTGGACGCGCGAGGACGCCCACAAGGGCTGGGCCAAGCACCTCGCCCTCTCGCCGGATGGCAAACTCCTCGCCACCTGCGGCGCCGACAAACACGTCCGCCTCTGGAGCGCCACCGACGGCTCCCCCCTGGCGACGCTCGCCCGCGAGAAGGACAAACCCGCGCACGATTCGGTCGCCTTCACGCTCGCTTTCCACCCCGACGGCTCGTCCCTCGTCTCCGGCGACCTCAAGGGCCAGATCCACGAGTGGGCCCTCCCCGGCGGCGAATACAAACGCACGCTCGACGCCAAATCGCTCTTCCTCCACCCCGACAACATCAACGACGTCGGCGGTGTCCGCCGACTGGTCTTCTTCGACGCCGGCAAGTCGCTCGCCGCCTGCGGCGCCAACCCCGCCACCGCCGGCTTCGTCACCGCCAAGCCCGTCGTCCTCCTGTTCGACTGGTCCACCGGCAAACAGACCGGCCAACTCCAGCCGCCGGATGTCACCGCCCAGGACGGCTTCGCTTTCGACGCCGCCCAGCACCCCGCCGGCCCCCTCATGGTCGCCGCGTCCGGCTCGCAGGGCCGCGGCGCCTTCTGGTACTGGAAGCCCGGCGACCCCGCGCCCATCCTCGTCGACCGCCTCCAACTCCACTGCCGCTCGATCTCCCTCCACCCCGACGGCAAACGCCTGGCCATGATCCGCTACGGCGCAGGCGGCGGAAACGGCAAAAAGCTCGACAAAGAGGGCATGTACGCCGGAAACCCGTGCACGCTCAAAGTGTTCGAGTTCACCCCGCCTGCGACGGCATAACGAGCGCGCCCGAAACAAGCCGGGGCAGAGCGCCGGGAGCGCCAGCGACCGTCGCGCCGCCCCGGATTCTGGTCTCCGATCTGACGGGGCTCGTCATTGAATAATGTTGCTATCCCTCCTTCCTGCTGCGACACTGCGCGCACACGTTCGCGAGCACCTCACAGACCGGAAGGAAAACCCGAATGCCCCGCCGCACTC
>DATHXE010000802.1:0-16770 GCA_035459845.1 Tepidisphaeraceae bacterium
ATCCCCCCCGGCGGCAAATTCTGCCCCAAGTGCGGCCGCCCCGCGCCCGGCGGCCCCCCCGGTCCGGCCGGCCCGCCCGGCGTCATCGCCCACCCGCCGACCGCGCCCATCCCCAAGGCCGGCAAGGTCTTCTTCGGCCTGCTCGTCGCCGGGGTCGTCCTCGCCGTGTTCGGCTACTCGGCCGGCGCCTCGTGGGTCGGCATCGCCGGCACCGCCGTCGTCGCGCTGCTCGTGCTCGTGCTCCTGGTGGGTGACGCGCTGTTCTGAACCCTCATGGAGGATGAATCCTCGGTCACCGAGGTGGCCAAGCCGTGACGAACAAAACGAGAGGCGCCGCGACTTCCATCGCGGCGCCTCTCTGCATTCTCTTCTTTGCGACCTTCGCGTCTTTGCGGCACACCCCTTCGCGTCTTTACCCGATCTTCTTCGACTTCCCTTCCTTCGCCGCCTCCATCGCCGTCAGGATGACGTCGAGGCTGCGGTAGCCTTCCTCCCCGTCGATCACCGGCGGGGTCTTGGTCAAAATCGACTGCGTGAACGAGTCGATGATGCCGGACGCGACCTGCTTCTCGTTGGTCGAGATCTCGCCGACCTTGTGGAGTTCCTTCTCGCCGTTGCGGTAGTTGACGATCACGCCGTACGTCGCGTCGGTGCCCAGGGCCATCACGCCCTTGGTGCAGTACAGGACCGTGTAGTTCTCCTCGACGCCGTAGTTCGTCCACGACAGGATCATCGAGCCGATCACGCCCTTGGAGCTCTTGAGCGTCAGGAACGCGTTGTCGTCCAGGCCGATCAGGTTCCCCTCGTTGTCGCGCTTGTCGAGCGTCGTCACCATCCCGCTCGCCTCGACGAACTCGTCGGCCAGCAGGAACCGCATCAGGTCGGCCTTGTGGATGCCCAGGTCGCCCGTGACGCCCATGAACGCCTGGTCCTTGCGGAAGAACCAGCTCTTGGCCGCGTCCACGCTCCAGCCCTCTGGGCCGGGGTGCTTGAACGCGGTCCGGAAGCTCAGCACCTTGCCGAGCCGACCCGAGTCCAGAATCTCCTTGGCCCGGACGTGCGGCGGCATGAGCCGTTGGTTCAGGCCGATCATCAGGTACTTCCCACTCTTCCTGGCCGCGTCGATCATCGCCCGGGCCTCGTCCCGGTTGATCGCCATGGGCTTCTCGCACAGCACGTGCTTGCCGGCATTGAGCGCCTCGATCGTCATCGGGGCGTGCAGGGCGTTGGGCCCCGCGACGACGACCGCGTCGACCTCGGGGCTCCTGACCATCTCCTGCCAGTCGGTGTAGGCCTTGGCCTGGTACTGGGCCGCCAGCGTCTCGACCCGCTCCTTGTTCGCGTCCGCCAGGGCCACGAGCTTCGAATCCGGATTGGCGACGCACTCGGGGATGTGACGCCGCTGGGCGATCGCGCCGACGCCGACGATTCCGTACCTGACCGCCATGTGAACTCCTCCGCGCACGGACCGTGCGTCTCGCGCGCGACCCGGGACTGACTGGGTTGGGCGGCGGGCGACTCCCGCCGAGTTGGAAAGCCCCGTCTTTTCGGGCATTCCCCCGGCAAAGTCAAGCATCCTCAGATCCCCGCGCGTCGCCCTTGGTCGCGACTTCGATTACACTCCCCCCGTCATGCCCCTTCCCGCCGTCAACGCCCGTTTCCGCTCGCGCCGCCGCGGGTTCACCGCCATCGAACTGCTGGTGATCTTCGTGATCCTCCTGCTCCTGCTGAGCATCTTCATCCCGTTCATCCGCAAGACCCGCGAGACCGACCACCGCGTCCGTTGCCAGTCCAACCTCCGCGCGATCGGCCAGGCCCTGTCCAAGTACGCCAAGTCCAACGGCGGCACCTACCCCCGCGTCGTCGCCGACGCCGCCGGCGCGAACTTCCCGGGCTACTTCGCTTACACCGGCACCTACGCCGACAACCCCTTCGCCGGCGACGGCCGGGTCTCGGCCAACGACGTGACCGCCTCCCTTTTCCTGTTGATCCGCCAGGGATACGCCCCGCCCGACCTGTTCGTCTGCCCGAGCACCGGCGACGTCGCCGACCCGCTCACCGGCCCCGACGCCAAGCCAAAGCCGCCCGAGTCGCGATCGAACTTCAAGCGCGCCCGCAACCTCAGCTACTCCTACGCAAACCCCTTCGGCCGCGCCCCCGGCTATCGCCTCGACGAGTACCGCGACGCCGTCTTCGTCCTCATGGCCGACCGCAACCCGGGCAAGGCCGACCAGTCCGACGTCACCGCCCCGCCCTTCGACGCCAAGGCCCTCGAGATGGCCCGCGCCAATTCCAACAACCACCGCCGCGCCGGCCAGTCGGTCCTCTATGCCGACACCCACGTCGAGTTCCGCTCGAGTCCCTACGCCGGCGTCGGGGGTGACAACATCTACACGGCACTCTCCGCCACGCCCCTCCCCGAACAACCCCAACCCAACCTGACCGCCAACGGCGTCCTGGGCCGCGAGTTTTCCCCGGCGTGGAAGTTCGACAGTTATCTGGTCCCCGTCGAAGGTGAAGACCGGCCGTGAGCGGCGCAGGGGGATGACGGGATAAGGGTTGAGGGTGTAGCCGATGCCGGGCGTCGCATCTTCCCTAGGTCACCTCATCGCCTCATCACCCCACCTCCTCATCTCCTCACTTCGAGCCCGGCGTCAGCCGCAACAACTCACCCGCCTTCCCGTCCGTCAGCACCAGCAGCGACCCGTCCGGCGCCTCGATCAGGTCGCGGATCCGCAGCTTCATCTCCAGCCGCTCTTCGCTAGCGACCTTGTCGCCGTCGAGCGTGACGCGGACGATCGCCTTCGACGACAGCCCGCCCATCAGGATGCTCCCCTTCCAGTTCGGGAACAGCGTGCCGGTGTAGAACAGCATGCCGCTGGGGGAGATGACGGGCGTGAACGCCTTCACCGGCGCGGCGAACTCGGGCCGCGTGCTGTGGTCGGGGATCGGCGCGTCGTTGTAGTGCGTCGCCTTCTCCGCCACGATTGGCCAGCCGTAATTCTTCCCCGCCTCGATGCTCTGCAGTTCGTCGCCGCCCTTCGGGCCCATCTCGTGGATCCACAGCTTGCCGGTCGTCGGGTGGATGGCCGCCCCGAGCGGGTTGCGGTTGCCCATCGTGTAGCGGTCGGGCCGCGCGCCGGCCTTGCCGACGTAGGGGTTGTCGGTCGGAATCGACCCGTCCGGGTTGATTCGCACGATGCCGCCGAGGTTCGACGCCGGGTCCTGCGCCGGCTCGAAGCGCTGGCGCTCGCCCGACGTGACGTACAGCTTGCCGTCCGTGCCGAAGACCATCCGTCCGCCGATGTGCCCGCGGCCCATGGTCTTGGGCTCCTGCCGCCAGATGACCGTCACGCCCGTGAGCTTGTTCCCCTCGAGCTTGCCGCGCGCGACCGCCCCGCCCTTGAGTTGTGGGTCGGCCGCCTTGAACCCCGCGCCCAGCCGCGGCTCGGGCGAGTCCTTCGCCCCCTCCGGCTGCGACTCGGCCGCCTCGGCGTACGACAAGTACACGTACGAATTCTTCGCGAAGTCCGGATCGACCGCCACGTCGAGCAGCCCGTTCTGCCCGCCGAACGCGACCGCCGGCAAGCCCTCGATCGGCTCAGACACCTTGCCGTCGGCGAACACCCGCAGCCGCCCCGGCTTCTCCGTGATCAGCAGCTTGCCGTCCGGCAGGTAGGCCATGCCCCACGGCATCTCGAGCTTGGCCAGCGACTCCACCTTCACCGGCCCGCCCTGCGACTGCACGGGCGGCAAGTCGGCGGCGCGAGCGACTGAGGCGAACAAGACGACAGTGGCGAGCAGTCCGAGGCGGTGGTTCATTCCTGTTCTCCGTAAAGTGCGCGGCGATTGTCGTCACGCATGCCCATCTTGGGAAGGCGCGAACGCCGGCGTACTGTCCGGGTGCCATGCCCTCGCGAGCCGCCGCGCGACGTGCGTTCGCGCAGAGTCGTCGTCGGCTCGCGTGGGCATGCCCCAGTGGAGTCGGCTCTCGAGACGAAGCCGATTGCTGTTCGTTCCGCGACCGAGCGCCGCCGGGGCATGCCCACGCGCCGCGAGTCCGGCGATAGGCGATTCGAATTCACCTGGCGAGGTGCGAGGGCGTGGCACCCGGAACGTTGCCAAGGGACAGGGCGTCGTGCGAAATCCATGCCTTCGGATTGGCATCCCCCCCGCCTCCCCGCCTAAACTACCGCTGATATGCCCACCGCCACCCCCACCCGCGAAAGCCTCGGGCGGCTCGCCGCTGCGCGCCCTGTCGTCGAATTGGCCACCGCGATCGAAAAACACGGGGCCGCCACCGCCTCGGGCTTGTGGGGGTCGTCCGTCGGCGCGGTCGCGGCAACTCTCCATTCGTCCATGCGCCGGCCTGTGCTCCTGGTCTGTGGTCACATCGACGAGTCCGACGACATCGCCGATGACATCGAATTGTTCCTGGGTGCGCGACCCGACGTGCTGCCCGCGCTGGAGTTGTCCGGGGCGCTCGGGAGCGCGTCGGAAGAGCAAGTCGCGAACCGGATGCAACTGGTCGCCCGGCTCGCCGGGATGGATGAGGATCACTCACGCGACCCGGCCGCTAAAGCGACCGCGCCGAAAGACCTCCCCTTCATCGTCGCGCCCGTCCAGGCGCTCATGCAACCCGTCCCCTCTAAAAACCAACTCGACCAACTGATCCGCACCATCCGCAAAGGCCAGTCCCTCGAGCCCGAAAAGCTCATCGTCTGGCTCAGCGAGCACGGCTACAACCGCCTCGACCAGGTCGAAGTCCCCGGCGACTTCGCCGTCCGCGGCGGCATCGTCGACGTCTACATCCCCGGCGAGTTCGAACAGGCCGGCGACCAGGTCGGCCTCACCGTCCGCTTCGACTTCTTCGGTGACGAGGTCGAGTCGATCCGCACGTTCGACCTCAGCACGCTCGGCTCCGGCCAGACGCTCGACCAGGTCCGCCTGATCGACCTCCGCGGCAAGTTCGACGACTACGAGTCCACCCTCCTCCTCGGCCACCTTCCCGAGAATACGCTCGTCGTGCTCTGGGCCCCGCTGGAGATCGCCGAGCAGGCCAAGAGCTATCTCGACCGCCTCCCGGAGTCGGTCAAAGGCATTTACCCGCTCGCCGCGATCCTCCGTGCCGCCGAGCGCTTCGCGCGCGTCGAGCTCTCCCAGTTCGACTCGGCCGGCGTCGCCATCCAAAGCCTGGTCGACAAGCACCGCGACATCCCGCGCGTCCGCCTGCCCATCCGATCGATCCAGAAGTTCGAGACCGTCGCCAAGGAGGCCCTCAAAGAGCTCGCCGAGATCGCCAGCACGGCCGACGTCACCGTCTTCTGCGAAAACGACGGCGAGCGCGCCCGCTTCACCGAACTCCTCGACGCCGACGTCCCCGGCCTGCGGAAGAAGCTCCGGCTGGAACTGGGGTATCTGCATCACGGCTTCATTTGGGGCGAGCATGCGGAGTCGGACGAAGCCGCCACAGAAAGAGGGGGTAAATCGGCAATCGGCAATGGGCAATCGGCAGTCCCCACCCTCGCCTTCGTCGCCCACCACGAGCTCTTCCACCGCTACGAGCAGCGCCGCCGGGTCAAGAAGGTCATCAACTCCCGCCCGGTCGACTCGTTCCTCGACCTCAAGGTCGGCGACTACGTCGTCCACGTCGCCCACGGCATCGCCAAGTTCACCGGCATCCAGATCGTCGAGAAGGACGGCAAAAAGGAAGAGTACCTCACCCTCCGCTTCGCCGAGAACGCGTCGCTCCACGTCCCCGCGTCGCGCATCAACCTGATCCAGAAGTACATCGGCGGATTCAGCGGTCACCCGCAGCTCTCGCGCCTGGGCAGCGGCGCCTGGGAGAAGCAGAAGCAGCGCGTCAGCGAAGCGGTGATGGACCTCGCCGCCGAGATGATCGAGGTCCAGGCCGCCCGCGAGGCCGAGACCGGCACCGCCTTCCCGCCCGACACCGAGTGGCAGATGGAGTTCGAGGCCGAGTTCCCGTACGAGCCGACCGACGATCAGGTCACCGCCGCCGACGAGATCAAGAAGGACATGGAGCGCCCGCGCCCGATGGACCGCCTGTTGTGCGGCGACGTCGGCTACGGCAAGACCGAGATGGCCATGCGCGCCGCCTTCAAGGCCGTCGAGGCCGGCAAGCAGGTCGCCGTCCTCGTCCCCACCACCGTCCTGGCCGAGCAGCATTATCGCAGCTTCAAAGAGCGCATGGCATCCTACCCGTTCGCCATCGACTCCATCTCCCGCTGGAAGACCCACCGCGAGCAGAAGGAGATCGTCAAGCGCGTCTCGGCCGGCGAGATCGACGTCCTGATCGGCACCCACCGACTGATCTCCGAGGACATCAAGTTCAAAGACCTCGGCCTGGTCGTCATCGACGAAGAACAGCGCTTCGGCGTCACCCACAAGGAGCGCCTGAAGAAGGTCCGCAAGACCGTCGACGTCCTGACCATGTCCGCCACCCCGATCCCGCGCACGCTCCACATGTCGATGGTCGGCGTGCGCGACATCAGCTCGCTCACCACCGCCCCGCAGGACCGCCGCTCCGTCGTGACGGAAGTGATGCAGTACGACCCCAACCGCATCAAGCTCGCGATCTACCGCGAGCTCCAGCGCGACGGCCAGGTCTACTTCGTCCACAACCGCGTCAACTCGATCCTCGAAACCGCCCAGGAGATCCAGCAGCTCGTCCCCGAGGCCCGCATCCTCGTCGGCCACGGGCAGATGGGCGAGGGCGAGCTCGAGGACATCATGCTCAAGTTCATCCGCCACGAGGCGGACGTGCTCGTCTGCACGACGATTATCGAGTCGGGCCTCGACATCCCCAACGCCAACACGATCGTCATCGACAACGCCGACCGCTTCGGCCTGTCCGAGCTCCACCAGCTCCGCGGGCGCGTCGGCCGGTGGAAGAACCGCGCGTACTGCTACCTCCTTCTCCCCGCCGATCGTCCCGTCACCCCCATCGCCGCCAAGCGCCTCAAGGCCATCGAGGAATACTCACACCTGGGCTCGGGGTTCAAGATCGCCATGCGCGACCTCGAACTCCGCGGGGCCGGCAACATCCTCGGCCCCGAACAGTCCGGCCACATCGCCACGGTCGGCTACGAGATGTACTGCCAGCTCCTCGAAGAGGCCGTCCGCCAGCTCAAGAACGCACCGCGCCCGACAATGCCCGAGGCCCACGTCGACATCGGTCTGTCGGCGTTCATCCCCAAGGAATACATCCCCGCCGACCGCCAGCGCATGGACGTCTACCGCCGGCTCACCCGCACGTCCGACCTCCAGAACCTCGCCGACCTCCAGAAGAACCTGAACGACGCGTTCGGCGAGCCCCCGCGCCAGGTGCTCCTCCTCTTCGCGCTGACCGAGCTGCGCCTGCTCGCCGGCCACTTCGGCATCGAGAAGGTCGTCAAGCACCCGCCCGACGTCGTGCTCACCGTGCGCGACGCCGCCAAGGCCCAGTACGGCATGGCGGGCGCGCCGGGCACGCTACGCCTGGTCGACGAGAAGACCGTCTACTACCGCCCGCCCGCCGTCTTCCTCGAACCCGACACGATGCTGATGATGATGCGCAACCTCCTCAAGGCCGCCCACGAGCGCCAGGAGCGCGGCGAGCCCGCCCCCGAGATCAAACCTCCGCCCCCCGAAGTCCTCAAAGCCAGCCCCGGCGGCATCCGCACCCTCCGTGCGATCCCGTCCAAAGACACCGGCGTCGCCAAACCCAAAGAGACCGCGAAACCATTGCCGCCGAAGATCGCCAGCCAACTGGAAAAACTCGTCTCACTCAAGGACGCCGGGATCCTCTCGGATGCGGAGTTCGAAGCCGCGCGGAAACGGCTCTTGGCCTCCGCGTAGCCGTGTGCGTACCAAGGCTGACGGCGTCAAGCGTGCGCCAGGTGCCACTCCCCGTGCGGATTGTGAAACGGGTCGTTCGCGGGGAATGCGGATTCCACCAGCCGCAGCAGGTACTTCGGGGCGTCGTCGTTGAGCGAGAACGTGGCCCCCGACCTGAGTGGCGGGTTCTGAGTCATCCGGTATAGATTGAAACGGTCCATCAGGTCGGCCGCCTCGTACTGGTGGACGTCGCCCGGCACCGCCACGTCCGGCAGATTGAAGTGGTGCATCCCACACGAGATGTGCATCCCCTGCACCTGACCGACGAGGACGACGAACGCCCAGTACAAGTCGCCCGGGCCGCCCGGCGCGCACCGCTCCCACGCCGCCGCCGAAAGCGCCTTTCCCGAGGTCTCGACTTTTACACCCAAGCCGCCCGCCGCCACCAACGCACGCCCCACGTCCAACATCGCCTTGGCGTGCTCCGGAGACCGCCCGTCGCACAGCACGTAGAGCACCGTTCGGTGCGCCCCGATCTCGTCGAGCGCCTCCTTCGGCATCCGTCCTTGTCCCCCGGACTGAAATAATCCGACCAGCTTCGGATCGGGACCTTGCAGTTGCGTGGGGAACGCCTGCCGCGTTTCGGTCTTCACCAGCAACCCGCCCGCCAGTTCGTACCCGAACGCCGTGCTCGCAATCGCGCGCCCGAGTTCGACGGCGTCCGCCCACGGCCCCGGGACGCACAGTAGGATTTGCTCAGGCATGGCCGCCACTGTATCCGGCACGCGCGCGATCCGTGCGTTTATTCTCGCATCCCCCCGAACGCCGCGAACGGCCCGTTCTTGTGCAGCACGTCGATCCCGCTAAACCCCACCTCACGCATCACCCCCATCTGAAACCCCACGCTCCGAGGCGTATCCTCCGCCTCGATGTACGCGAACACCTCGTCCCGATACGCCTGGCCCTTGAATCCCACGAGATACGCCGCGTACCGCTCCCACATCACCGCCCGCACGCCTGGCAGGGGGCTGTCGACCAGGTCGAAGATCCAGAGCCCGCCCCCGGGCCGAAGCGCGCGGTAGAACGAGGCGAATACAGCCCGCCACTCGTCGTCCGTCCGCAGGTGGTGCAGCACCGCCGCCGCCAGGATGATGTCGAACCGCCCCTCGCCCATGTCGATCGTGCGCACGTCCGCCTGGATCGTCTCGACGCGCCCGGACGTCACCGCCGACAAGCGCTCCGTCGCCCGCGCGAGCATCGGCCCACTTAAGTCCACGAGAGTGACGTCGACGGCCTTCGAAGACAGTTCACCGATCACCTTGAGCGTGTAGTTTCCCGCCCCACACCCGACGTCCAGGATACGCCGCGGCCCGGGCGTCACTCCGGCCGCCGCGCGCGCGACCAGGTCCATCGCCACCGCGGCGTCCATCGTCGCGGTCTGCCCGGTCTCCAGGTTCGAGAACCGCTCCACGCTCGCGTCGAACCGCGCCCGGATCTCGTCCACCGTCAGCTTCGCCATGGCCTCACCTATATTCATCCGCCCTTCCCCATCAACCCCATCACCCCCCTCGCGAGCCCCTCGTTCGCCTGCGCGAGTTCCACGGCACCCGACGCCCACCCCGGCCTGCTCAGCGCCAGAGCCACCCCCCGGCACGCCACCCGCCGTACGTCCCACAACCGCCGGTACTCGCGCCGTAATTCATCCACGTCCACCGCGCGCCCGGCCCGCACCGCCGCCACGATCGCCCCGGCTGCGAGTTCCGCGCTCCGCATCGCCAGCCCCATCCCCTCGCCCCCGATCGGCTCCAGCGCCGCCGCCGCATTCCCCACGGGGATCACACCCGCCGGCCACCGCTTCGCCACACCGAACCGCGGCAGGGGACTCGCCAACCACGGCCCGACCCGGCTCGCGCCCACGAACCGCGCCGCGAGCGCCGCGTTCTCGCCAAGGATCGAACCCCATAGCGACTCCAGATCACCCGCCAACCGTCGCACGCGCCCCGCCGGCACGTTCATCGCCACGTTCCAGCGGTCCCCATCGATCGGCGCCAGCCCCACGTAATGTCCCTCGACGCCGAACAAATCGATCGAGTCCCGTGGCCCCCGCAAACTGGTGAAATGCGCCTTCACCCCCAAATCCCCCGTCGGCGGCCCACCGCCCACCCCCACGCCCTTCCCGTCCGCGACGACCACCCAATCCGCGGTCAATTCCTCAACCCGGTTGTTCTCCAGATCCCGACACGTCACGCGCCCGTCGCCCACGCCCTCGCACCGCACCGGCTGTCGCACCCGCACACCCGCCTCGACCGCGGCCTCCAACAAGATCGGGTCCATCACCCGCCGGGACACGCCCCACATCACCCGCGGTAATCGCCGCACCAGCGCCGGCCCCTCCGCCGGGATCACCCCCACCGCGTTTAGCCGAACCGCGCCCGCGCCACCAATCCGGCCCGCGACCCCCGCGCGCTCGAGCACCTCGATCCCCAGCGCAGACACGCACTCCCCGCACACTTTGTCCCGCGGAAACCGCGCCTGCTCGATCAACGTGACGCGAATCTCCTCGCGCGCGAGCACGATCCCCGCTACGCTCCCCGCGGGCCCGCCACCGATGATCACGGCTTGCAACACGGACGATGATAGGTGCCGTCGCGAGCCGCCGGGTCACGGAAGTGCCGCGGCCCGTGAGTTAGCGCGGGCTCACACCGACGCCACGTACTGCTGCCCCTGTTGCTCGCCCGGCGCGCCCGCCCGCTGCCGCAGGGCGTCCATCTTTTCCTTCACTTCCTTCGCGATCCCGCTGTTCGGGAAGTCGCGGACGATCGTGTCGCCCAGCCGCGTCGCCTCGGCCCACTTGTGCTCCTGCACCGCCAGCGCGAACTGCGTCTTGAGGTCGTTCAGCTTCTCGCGGAACAGGTTGCGCACCGTGTCCTGCATGTGCTCGGCCTCGGCGCGGGTCAGGTACAGGTCCAACTTGCGGAGGATCTCGATCGCCCCGTCGTTGTCGTGCCGCTTGAGCGCGTCGTTGAACGCGTCGAGCATCTGCTGCTTGTGCCCCTGCCGCCGGGCCTCGATCGTCTGGGGGAGCGCCGCAACCGTAGGGTCGTTCCGGTACACCGTCATCAGACGCTCGGCCTCGCGCAGCGCGTCGCTCCACGCCTCGGCACGGCAGTGGCGGTCGATCACCGCCGTCGCCTCGTTCACCTGCCGGCGGGTGACCTCGTCCTGCGCCTTGTGGATGTCGTCGCGGAACCGCATCGCCTCGTCGCGGTAGTTGAACTCCCGCTCCATGTCGTCGACCAGGGCCAGCGCCCCCTCCCAGTCGCGGCGGACGATGTCCTCGCGGATCGCCCGCCGGAGCGCGTCGCGGTCCTTGTCGCGGTACGCGACCGACTTGGCCCGGTCGCTCAGGAGCTGCTGCTCGCTGATCACGTTCATCATCACGCTCATGGCCTGCAGGCGGTCCTGCACGACGGTCAGCGTCTCGTCCGCCTTCCGGGCCGACGTGTCGCGCGCCGCCGCGAGCGTAATCGCCAAGGGCCACGTCGCCAGCACGACGACCAGGCCGACGGACCCCGCCGCCAGCATCGTCCAGTCACGCCGCTCGGTCTGCTCGAGCACGAGCATCACCCCCACCCCGAACACGGCCAGCGCCACCACGAGGATGACCAGATACATCCAGTTCACCGCGCCCGTACTGCTCTTTTCGGTGGGTTCCAAGGAACACCTCGCTTTGGGGTCGATCGGGAAGACGTGCCAGAGGTCGGCCGCCGCACGTACTGTACGCGGTGACCAACCTCCCTCCACAACCGAGCTTAGCAAGGCGTTTTAATTCCTGTCAACGTCCGACTTTGGAACGAACAGGCACCCCCGACGCGGCCGACAGCGTGCGCTGCGCCTCGGCCTCCCGCTGGGCCTCCCTTTGGGCCTCGATTTGCGCGATTTCCACCATGGCCGCAAGCTCGCGCATCCGCCGCTCCCGTTCGCCCCCCACGATGCGCAGCACCGCCCACGCCCCCATTGTCGCCGCCATGATGATCGCCCAGGTCATCTCCCCCTCCATCGGCTGGAGCGGGGGATGGGGTTGAAAGGTCAAACAGCTGCAACGCAACGCGATGCTGACGTGCGGAAGTCGGAAGCATGCCGTGCGGGTCTGAAATCCGGCGCATCAGCAGGTCGTTGACCTGCAGCTATTCCCGACCCCATCGTTACGCCTTCTTCCGCAGCACCGCGTAATACCCTCCGTCGTGGTACGCCGCCGGATCTTCCCCAAAGCTCGGCAGAGTCCCCTTCTCCTCCACCGGCTCGAACTCGGCGTGCCGCTCGCAAAATGCGTCCACGCGCATCCGGTTCTCCTCTGGCCACACCGAGCACGTGCTGTAGACCAGGATCCCGCCCGGCGCGACCAGCGGCGCCGAGTCTTCGAGGATTCGGTCCTGTAATTCCGCGAGCGACTTGAGCGCCCTCTCCGACTGGTGATATCGCGCCTCCGGCCGGCGCGCCATCACGCCCGAGTTGCTGCACGGGACGTCCGCCACGACCCGGTCGAACTGGGCCGGCACGCCCGCGCGGTCGCGGATGTCGCGGAGCCACGCGGCGGCATGCACGTCCACGTTCGTCGCGCCGCGCTCGCCGAGCAACCGCCTCAGCCCCTCGCACCGCGCCTCGTTCGGGTCCATCGCCAGCACGCGCCCGTCCTCGCCCGCCGCCAGCCGCATCTGCATCGTCTTGGTCCCGAGCCCCGCGCACCGGTCCAGCACGACCTGCCCCGCCTCGATCTGGGCCATGGCGACGACGCCCGCCGCCGTCGGGTCCTGCACCTGCGCCACGCCCGCCCGCGCCCACTCGCCGAGCACCGCCCGCTTCGCACCGGTCACCACAAACATTCCCGCAGCTTCGTGCGGCGCCAAAACGACTCCGCTCTCGAACTCGAATCCACCCGCCTCCCGCGGTTTCGCACCGAACGTCGCCGCGAAGCGCTCCGCATCATCCATTCGCACGATCACGGGCGGCTCAAGTTGATCATGCGCGCAAACCTCCAGCGCATCGTCTTCCCCGAGTAGGTCCACGAGTTTCTTGAACAACTCCGCCGGGTGCGAAAGCCCCAGCCGGGCGTAATCCATCGCGCTCACGTTCGGGTCGGGAAGCTCCGGCGCCGGGTCGCGCGTCGCCTTCCGCAGGACGGCGTTCACGAATCCCGCCGCCCGCGGCTGGCCGAACCGCTTGGCCTGTTCGACCGCCTCGTCCACCGCCGCCGACGCCGGCACCCGCGTCAGGAACTTCAATTGGTACAGCCCGACCGCCAGGATCTTCTGCACGAGCGGGTCGATGCTCTTGAGCGACCGCCCGGAGTAGTGCTGGGCCAGGTGCTGCAAGTAGAGCACGTTTTTCACCACGCCCACCGTGATCTGCTCGGCCAGCGCCAGGTCGCGCGAATCCGTCGGCGGCCGAACGTCCCCACCCGCCGGCCGCTTCGTCCCCGCATCGTCCCCGGGCTTGGCGGGCCGGTTTCGGCGCAACTTGCCCGCCGGCCAGTTCGGGAGCGCCTTGGCGTCGATCTCGTGCAGTGCGTAGTCGCGAGAGGTCATGAGGGCGAAGGATGAAGGCGGAAGGATGAAGGATGAACAAAATGGGAGCCCAGCGACTTGTCGCGGGACGGAGTTCAAGAAGCGCGGGCTACACGATCGACACCACCCGCATCCCCGCCTCCCACTTGTGCCCGTTCTGATACGCGCTCAGCGCCATCGCGCGCTTCCCTTCAGGCTGCACTTCGACCACCTCCAGCAGCCCCTCCCCCGTCCCGATCGCGCCGGACGTCGTGATCCCGCCCGCCTCGCCCGATCCGCTCACCGCCCGCGCCCGAACCAGCGTCACCCGGTTCAACTCCGCGCCCGCGCCGTCGCGCAAGCTCACCCGGCACCCCGGCCACGGGTACATCCCGCGCACGTGCCGGGCGAGGACTTCCGCAGGCTTGGCCCAGTCGATCGCCGTCGCCTCGCGACTGAGCTTGAGCGCTCGCGTCGCCTTCGACTCGTCCTGCGCAGTTTCCGTCGCGCGGCCGCCCGCTTGTTCTTCGATCACCCGCAGCATGAGCGGCGCCCCGTCGGCCGCCAGGCGGTCGTGCAGTTCGCCCGCCGTCTCGAGTTCACCGATCGCGAGCTCCGACTGCCCCAGGATCGCCCCCGCGTCCATCCGCTGGGCGAGCCGGATGATCGAGTTTCCCGTGGTCGTCTCGCCCGCCAGGATTGCCCAGTTGATCGGGGCCGCCCCGCGGTACTTGGGCAGCCGCGACGAGTGCAGGTTCACCGCGCCGAGCCGAGGGTGTGTCGTGACTGATTCGGCGATCTTTTGCCCGAAGGCGATGACCACGAGAAGGTCGGCAGGGGGGAGCGACTCCGCGTTGATGTCCGCCGTTCGGACGACGTCCATGCCATTGTCGAGCCCGAATTGCGCTATGGGCGTGGGCGTCAACTTTCGGCCACGGCCGGCGGGGCGATCCACTTGCGAGTAGACCCGCACGACGTCGTGCCCGGCGTCGATGATCGCGCGCAGGGTCGGCAACCCGAATTCCCCCGCACCGGCAAAGATGATCCGCTGACGTTCCAAATTGCGCTACCTCGTGATTTGCGCTCTTTCGCGCAGCCCCGCGCTCCCCTTCGGGCGGCGCTGTCGCTTGCCCTCCGGGTCGCGGCTAAACGTGGCGCTCACTCCGACCCTTACTTCTTCTTCCGCTTCCCCTCCTCAAACTTCTCCGTGAGCTCCTTGAGCACCCGCCGCGCCGCCAGCCGGGCCACGGGGCCCATGCGCTCCGTGATCAGCGTGCCGTTCAGGTGGTCGGTCTCGTGCTGCCAGATGCGGGCGACCAGGTCGGTGCCGATTTCCTCGAAGGGCCTGCCGTCCAGGTCCTGGGCCACCATCCGGAGCTTTTCGCTCCGCCAGATCCGCGCGTTCACCTGCGGGATGCTCAGGCAGCCCTCCTCGCCCTCCTCTTCGCCCTCGGCGTCCAGCAGTTGCGGGTTGACGTACACCCGGTCGTCCGCCTCCTCGCCGGTCGCGTTCATGACGAACATGCGGAGGT
Organism: Tepidisphaeraceae bacterium; assembly: GCA_035459845.1. Lineage (GTDB taxonomy): Bacteria > Planctomycetota > Phycisphaerae > Tepidisphaerales > Tepidisphaeraceae > DASPKW01. The sequence goes on from DATHXE010000802.1 coordinate 14,915, forward strand.
TCAGGCCGACCTGCGGCGCCGCCAGCCCGACGCCCCGGTGCTCGCGCATCAGCTCGAACATCCGCGCGGCGATCGCCTTGAGCTCATCATCAAACGTGGTCACCGGCGAGCTCATCTTCTTGAGCCGCGGGTCCGGATACAGAACGATCTTGAGGTCTTGCACCATGCTTTTGAGGTCGTGATTGCCAGGCTGAGGTGTCGTCCGTCGAGAGTCGCCCCGGGCGTGCGATTTACCGCACACCGCGCCCGCGCTTAACTCCCAAAGCCACGTGAGCTTGTTGACACCCGCGCGGGGGTCCGTCTAGACTCCGCATTGGCCCCGCGCGCCGGTACCGCAGGGGAGAGTAGACGCCCCGAACGCCGCTGGCAAGTCGTGGGGCGGCCGGTACTTCCCATCGTCCCGGGCGGCGTGCGGCCGGACACACAGGAACACACGATCGTGGCAGAATACTCCGACATTCCCGAAGAAGATCGTAAGAAGGCCAAGGCGTTCTTCGAGCAGGGCCGCAAGGTCGCCGCGTCCGGCAACTACGACTACGCGATCGAGATGTACATCCAGGGCCTGGGCATCGACACCGACGACCTCGCCGCCCACACCGAGCTGCGCGAGATCTCCCTCAAGCGCAAGGCGAGCGGCGGAAAGGCCCTGGGCTTCTTCGAGGCGCGCAAGTACTCGACCTCGAACAAGGACGACAAGCTCAACTTGCTCAACGCCGAGCGCCTGCTCGCCTACGACCCCGGGAACACCGATCACATGCTGACGCTCGCGCAGAATGCCCACCGCGCGGGCTTCTACGACACGGTCATGTGGATCGGCCCGATCCTGCAGAAGGCGAACGCCGACTCAAAAAAGCCCGAGTTCAATAAGTTCATGGTCCTGAAGGACATCTATCGCAACCTCGCGGGCGACCCGTCCACGCCGGCGCCGCTCCGCTCCGAACTCTGGAAGCGCGCGACCAACGCGTGCAGCCTCGCCGTCCAGCTCAAGCCCGACGACATGGACCTGGCCCGCGAGCTCAAGAACCTGGGGGCCGAGCAGACGATGAACAAGGGCGGGTACTCCGAGGGCGCCAGCTTCCGCGAAAGCATGGTCGACCGCGAGGGGCAGGAGGCGCTGCTCGCCCAGGACAAGGACTACCGCGACGCCGGCCAGATGGCCAAGCTGGTCAAGGACGCCGCCGAACAATTCAAGGCCGACCCGAACGAGCCGGGCAAGATGCTCAAGTTCGTCGACGCCCTGGAGAAGACCGAGCACGCCGACTACGAGAACCAGGCCATCGAGCTGCTGACCGAGTGGTACGAGAAGACCAAGCAGTTCCGCTTCCGCAAGCGGTCGGGCGAGATCACGATGAAGCAGTGGAGCCGCATGGAGCGCTCCCAGCGGCAGTACCTCGAGGAAAACAAGACCGACGCCCAGGCGAAGAAGGACTACGAGACCTTCCTGAAGGACAAGCTCCTCTTCGAGCTCGACGAGTACCGCCTCTGGGCCGAGAACTACCCGACCGACATGAGCTTCCGCTTCAACGCGGCCAAGCGGCTGTTTTCGCTGGGCCAGTTCGACCCGGACAAGTGGGGGGAGGCCATCCCGCTCCTTCAGGAGTCCACCCGCGACGCCAAGTTCCGTACGCCCGCGCTGATCCTCCTCGGCCGCGCCTTCTACCACTCGGAATTCCTCGACGAGGCCATCGACACGCTCGACGGCCTGATCAAGGAATACCAGATCAAGGGCGACGACAACTCCAAGGAAATGACCTACTGGTCCGGCCGCGCCCACGAGGACAAGGGCGACGTCGACGCCGCGATCAAGCTGTACAGCCAGATCGTCCGCATGGAGTTCAACTACAAGGACGTGCAGA
>DATHXE010000803.1:0-2939 GCA_035459845.1 Tepidisphaeraceae bacterium
GGCCCCGGCGGCGGCGCAGGTCGCGGTGATGCCGGTCGCGCCGACGGTCTACAAGCGCGGGCTGGTGCTGACGACGGGGACGTACCTGGCGCAGGGCGAGATCGGCGGGGCGGACGACTCGGCCCTGCGGTACTCGCGCGGGGAGCGGCGCGACGTGCGCGTGCCGCTGGCGGGCGTGGCGCGCCTGCACTTCCGCGAGACCGGGCCGGACATGATGGCCAAGGTCCCGCCGGGCCGGGCGGGCGTGCTGCTGAAGAACGGGGACTTCGTCGAGGGGTCGCTGCGCAAGTTGAGCGACCGGTCGATCGAGCTGTCGTCCGTCCTGTTCGGGCTGCACAAGATCGACCCGGGATCGACGGGCGCGTACGCGCTGGTGTGCAACGACGTCGCGCCCGCGAACAAGGCGCAATTCGTCGTGCGGGCGGCCGACGGGTCGGTCTACTTCGCCAGCGCCGTGCGGATCGAGAAGAACGGGTGGGTGGTCGAGGACGAGGTGATGGGCGAGTTCGCGCTGTCGCGGACGGGCGTGGTCGAGATCGCGGCGGGGCCGGGCCGGCTCGAGCCGCTGGCCCGGATGCGCCCGCACCACGTGGACCTGGCGAACGTGCCAGCCGTCGCAGGCCGGGCGGCGGCGGGGCTGTCCGTCGACTCGACCGGCGCGGGCGTGCCGATGGCGCTGGGCGGGGCGGCCGTGGAATCGGGCCTGACCCTCCCGGCCGGGGCGGCGGCGACGTGGGACCTGGCCGGCAAGTACCGCACGCTCACCTTCCGCGCGGGCGTGCCGACGGGGGTGGCGGCGACGGCGGGCGTGCGGTTCGTCGTGCTCGTGGACGGGAAGGAAGTCTACCGCTCACCGGTTCGGACCAGTTTGGAACAGCCGGTGTCGGCGGCGGTGGACGTCGGCGGGGCGAAGCAGGTGACCCTGCGCGTCGAGCCGGCGAGCCCGGAGACCGCGGGGATGGCGACGCCGGGGTTGTTCGCGGGGGCGGCCGTGGTGCGGTGAGCGTATCCACGCCGGTCCGGACACGGCGTCGATTGACGCGTCCGGGGCAGGGGGTGGCTACTGGTACAGCCACTCGACCGCGAATCGCGTCACCACGGTCGTCGCCAGGCCGGACGAGCCCTTGGCCTGTTGGCCGGCGCAGTGGGCGAGCAGGACGTGGTCGTCGGCGGTGAGGTGGATCGCCGTGTAGCAGTACCACCCGAGCGGGTCGGCGTAGAGCGTCTTGCGGTTCGTCCACGTCTGGCCGTCGTCCTTGCTGATCGCGACCGTCAGCGGCGTGCGCTTGCCCTTGAGCTTCGGGTCGATGCCCGTGTGGTCGTTCCACGCCATCAGCAGGTGCCCCGTCTTCGGCAGGCGCGTGACCGACGCGGGCGAGAGGGGCGAGAGCAGGTCGGTCGGCTTGGCGGGCTCCCACGTGTGGCCGGCGTCGGCGGAATACGAGCGGAACTGGCTGCCCTGGTCCGTGCGGCAGAGCATCATGATGCGGCCATCGGTCAATTCGACTACCAACGGCTCCTGCAGCCCCGAGCGCGAAGCTTCCGGGGCCTCGAGCGCCGAGGCCGACCGCTTCCAGGTGACGCCGTCGTCGTCCGAGTAGAAGGTGCAGGCGACGCCGCGGTGCTGGCCGGGCTTGTCCTTCTTCCAGTTGTGCTCGGCGGCGGGCAGGAGGATCCGCCCGGACTTCAGCTGCACCGCCCGCGCATTGTTGACGACGAAGTACCCGACGTCGGGCATGCAGAGGCGCGGCTCGGTCCAGGTCTTGCCGTCGTCGGTGCTGATGCGCATGACGGGCCGGCAGTCGGCGTTGGACTTCTTGAGCAGGTAGAACAGGGCGATGCGGTTCTTCTGTCCGCCGCGGTCGGCCAGGCGGAGGAGCGAGACCGACATGATGTTCTGCGCGTCGGCGGGGCGCTCGGCGACGAGCAAGTCCTTGTCGGACCAGGTCTGACCGTTGTCGGCGGAGGTTCGCGCGGCGAGGTGGGCGGCGGCGGCGTCGCCGGTGCCACCGGTGAAGTGGGTGTAGACGAACAAAATGCGCCCGTCGGACAATGGCGCGAAATCACCCTCGGAATTGCGGGGGTTGTTCGCGCCCGGCGCGAGTTTGAGGGGTTGGGTAACTCCCGGGGGAAGATCCGCGGCGCTGATGGAGAGGGTAAGCACGAGGAGCGCGAGCGTGGGGAGGGGTCGCATCGGGAGGAATACCGACGATGCGCTTTGGCGTGGTCATCGCGTCCTGGCGCGCGGAGTCAACCCACGGAGCAAGCTCCGTGGGCTTTCGGGGCGCGCGTGCGCCGCAACCGTTGATCACCCGAACCACCCGATCGTCCGCAGCACCACCAACCATCCCGTGATGGTGACTACCGAGAACACCGTCGTCCAGAAGACGCAGTCCGCGGTCAAATCCGCATCCCCCCCGATCTCCAATGTCAGCAGCAGCGTATTGACGGCGGTCGGCACGCTCGCGGTCAGGATCAAAAGCTCCGCGGGCCAGGGCCAGACGTCCAGCACGCCGACGCCGGTGCGATGGAACAGGTAGAGGATGCCCGCCATCTGGATCGGGCCGATCAGCAGGCGCAGGATCAGGACCATCCCGACCGGTTTCCATCGCGGCCAGCGCGGATTGCTGGCGAGCTGCGCGCCCAGCGTGATCAGCGACACGGCCACCAGCCCGCCGGCGATGTAGTCGGTCGTCTTGGTGATCAGGATCGGCAGCGTCCCGCCGTTGCGAACCCACCACTGCGCCAGGATGCCCGCGATCAGCCCCGGGATGATCGGCAGGCGGATGAGCGTCAGGAAGCCCTTGGCGATCCCGCCGGTGTGGGCGGCGGCGGCGATGCCCATGCCGAGCGTGAACGTCAGCAGGTTCATCGCCATCATGACGAACGTCTGGACGGCGGCGCCGTCCTTGGGACGTGGAGAAGTCCTGAGTGCCGAG
>DATHXE010000804.1:0-7822 GCA_035459845.1 Tepidisphaeraceae bacterium
ACGAACGGCGCGGTCGCGTGGCCATGCCGGTTCGCGACTCGGCATGGCCACGCGAGTAACGCCGTTGGTATTCGAGTGTCGTCAGGCGCGTGGCCATGGCACCCAACGCTCGCCCGCCGTCGAAAGGCGCGGCATCGCGCAGTGTCACCTAGACGCGCCCCGCAAGCGGGGCGGCTACAAGGCGTCAACGCGCTTTTCGGGAGGCGCAAAAAGAAAGACGGGGGCGACACCCACGTCGCCCCCGCCTCTGGAGATCTCAGGGCTCACGAGTCTTCTTCCCTCACTTGCCCCGAACCGGTCACACCCAGGCTAAAGAAAAAGGCTGCACGGGGAGGGTAAATCCGTGCAGCCTGGCGGAGGAGGAAACGAGGACTGTGTTAGCAGTGTCTCCCGACTCGCGAGAATATTGCACTTCGATTCGAACAGTGGCACTTCAGTGCCACCGCCAGCCGCTCAGGCCGCGATCGCACGCGCCCGACGCGCCGCGGGCTCGTTCACGAGAAGCACGCTGTTCCACTGCTTCTTCTTGAACTCCACCCCGTGCGACGCGTAGTCGGTGAACCACTCGCCGTCGGCCACGTACCGGAACCGGTATTCGCCGGCGTCCAGTTGCACCCGGGCGACCCACCACCCGTTGCCTTCGGGCTGCATGGGGACGGCCTGCTCGAGCCACCCGGTGAAGTCGGCGGCGAGCAACACCTCGCTCGCCCCCGCTCGGAAGAACCGGAACTCGACTTCGCCGTTATGCTTCGTGCTTGTCATCGCTGGACTCCGTTCGTTAGAATCGCCTAAGTAAAGCCCGTGCCACGGGGCGCTCTCGCCGGCGTCCGAGCGGGAGCGATCGAAGTGAGATCCGGGGCGTTTCCCACGAATCCCGTACGAAATCGGCCCTTTACGGGGGTGACTTTACCTCCCGCCGGATGGCCGTCTGACGAGTGGCCGGTTGGGATTGGGTAAAGGCGCGGGGGCGGCGATGGCCAAAGAAGCGGCAGGTCGCAGGCCGATCGCACAAGTGATGGGCACCGTGGATCGCGCCGGTCCACAGGGCCAGCGCGAGTCAGAACACAGAGCGGATGGACTTTATGGGCCGTTTCCGTAGCGACCGTCCGACCGACGCCCCCGCCCGCGTGCGAACGTTTTCCGGGTCTTCCGGCTACCTGATCGCCACCGCGATCGTCGCCTGCGCGCTGGCCAACGGGTGCGACGATAAAAAGAAGCAGGCGGCTCAGGACGGCGCCGGGGCAACCCCCGGTTCCCCTGACGTCGTCGCGCCGCAGCAGATCCTCCGGGCCGTGTCGCTCGACGCCAGCGGGCCCATCCTGAACGAGGCGTCGCTCAAGATCGCCGCCGCCCGGAACGAGACCGCCAGCGTCGTCCTCCAGCTTTCCCACCTGCCCAAGCCGAAGGACAAGTCCGTCCTGACCCTGCGGATCCAGCCGCTCCAGTTCCAGGGGGAGAACGCGCAGATCGGCGTGGAGCGGATGAAGGTCTACCAGGTCGTCAACATGCCGGTCGACGCCAACCGCGCCGGGTACGTCCGACACACCGGCCTCAAGGGCGCGGCCCGCTCGATGCCCCGCGCGCTGTTGCCCGTCCCGCTCCAGGGCGACTCGATCAACGTGACCGCGCTGCGCGACCCGGCCGAGCCGCTCAAGCCCGCCAGCCGGATCGGCATCTCCGACGAGCCGGCCACGCTCTGGGTCGACCTGGCGATCCCGCCCACCGCCAAGCCGGGCCTGTACGCGACGACGGTCGAAGTATTGCAGGACGGCCGGCGGCTCGACTCGGCCCCGCTTACGGTCAACGTCTACGACTTCGTCCTGCCCGACGAGCGGCACCTGCACATGGTCGGGCGCATCGAGTGGGACAGCCTCGAGGCCCTCTACCCGGACGTGTTCGAGAACGTCACGCCCGGCCTGATCGACCGTAAGGGCAAGAAGTACGAGCCGGCCGTGAAGCTGCTGGACCGCCTGGTCGCGATGGCACAGGAGCACCGGTGCACGGCGGTCGTGCCGCGGTTGCAGCCGGTCGCCAAGTGGCCGGCGAACGCGCCGCCGCAGGTGTTCTGGGGCGAGTTCGACGCGCTGGTCGGCCCGTGGATGACGGGCGAGGCGTTCGCGGACAAGGTCCCGCTGGGCTACTGGCCGCTCCCGCGCGTCGACTTCCTCGACCGCTTCCCCCAGCCGCTGCAGATCGCCTACTGGGCCGAGGCGACGAGCCACTTCAACCAGAACAACTGGGCCGACCGGTCGTGGGTGGAGGTCGAGAAGGAGTCGCCCGGCCGTGCGACCGCGGCCGAGTGCATCAAGCTGTCCGCCCACGCCGCGGCGATCATGACCGCCCACCCGCGCACGCGCGTCACGCTGCCGCTGGAAGACGCGCAGCTCCAGTTCCTCAACGCCGACAACCCGGCCCTGCTGAACGCCGGCGCGACCGACCGTCTGATGGCCGCCGCCCCCGGCCTGGTCTACACGCCCACGCCCGCCGACAAGCGGTGGCCCGCCGGCGCGGCCCGCCCCCAGCACTGGCTCCGCACCGATCTTCCCGGCCTCGTGCCTTACATCGGCGCCGGCGGGGACGAGCGCGACGTCCGCCTGTGGGCGTGGTTGGCGTTTTACCGCCAGGCCCGCGTCATCGGCTGGGACGGCGCGCTGCCCCACTCCAAATCCCCGACCGACGCCGCCGACCCGAACGAGCTCACGTGGTTTTATCCCGGCCACTGGTTCGGGCTCGACGAGCCGGTCCCGACGATCCAGCTCAAGTGGCTCCGACGCGCCCAGCAGGACTTCGAGTATTTGCACATCGCCCGCGAGCGCGGGCAATCGCTGAACGTGCTGGTCATGTCACCGCTGATGATCAAGCCCGTGCAGATCCCGGTGAACGCCGAGCAGGACCCGACCCTGGGCCTGTGGTCCGGCACGACGGACCCGGCCGCGTGGGCCAAGGCGCTGGACCTGCTCGCCCGCAACATCCTCCTCCGCCCGCCCGGGCAGGAGCTCGACCCCATCAAGGAGGCCGAGCTCAACCAGCACACGATGAAGTGGATCGAGCCGCAGGAGAAGCCGCTGCTCGCCGCCCGCCAGACGACCTGGGGCTGGGCCGCCCGCCCGGGCAACTGGGTCGACCTGCACCTGGGCCTGGACGTGTACAACTCGAGCGGCGTCGTCCTCGAGGGCGAGATGGGCTGGAAGGACGCCCCGCGCGGGTGGGAGTTCAACCCCCGGCCGGTGACGATCGGCCCGCTCGAGGCGGTGAAGATCTTCCACGTCAAGCGCTTCGGCATGACCGTGGCGGTCGACCTCGACCGCATTACGCCCGAGGCGCGTAAGCCGGTCCAGATCCAGTTCACCGATGCGCTCCGCAAGCGCCCGCTGCCGTCGTACCTGACCGTATCGGCGCCGGTCGCCGCGTCCGACAAGCGCGAGGGCAGGCTCGCGATCGACGGCAACTTGGGCGACTGGGACGACGCCGCCGACGCGATCCACCTCGGCCCGCTCGTGCAGATGCTCGACCGCCCGACGGTGCAGCAGCAGCAGTTCAACGTCGCGTCGACGCACTCGGCCGTCTACTCGAACTGGGCCGCTAAGCAGTTTTACGTCGCGTTCAAGGTGGACGGGGTCGCCGCCGCCGAGGGCCGCGCCGAGGGCAACTTCGTCGACTACCAGGGCCCGCTCCGCCGCGCCTGGGGCGAGGACCTGTGCGAGATCCTGATCCAGCCGATCTACATCGACGGCCCGGGCCAGATCACCCACATCGTCGTCAAGCCGCGCGGGCAGCTCGTCACGTCGGTCAAGGCGTCGGCCAAGGACCGTCGCCTCCAGGCCGGCGGATTCAAAGAGGTCCTCAACGAGACCCGGTACAAGGCCGCCCCGGTCGTCGACGGCACGTGGCGCGGCGAGCTGGCGATCCCGTGGGAACTGATCAACGACCAGGCCCACCAGGGCACCCGCCCGACCCTGATGCGGTTCAACTTCAGCCAGTACAAGGTCGCGACCGGCGAGTCCTCCAGCTGGGCCGGCCCCGTCGACTTCGGCCGCGACGACACCTTCACGGGCCTGCTCTACCTCCGCGACCAGAAGGTGCCGGGGATGGGCGACGCGCGGTCGCCGTCGCTCAACCAACCCGTCGGCGAGCGGTTGTTCGGGCGCTGATCCGCGTAGAGCGAACGGGTGCCATGCCCTCGCACCGCGCCCATCGGCTTCGCTCGCCGGTTGCGCCGCCGCGGTGAGTGGGCATGCCCCAGGTGCTCGCGATTTCAATCTCAACGCCTCTGGGGCATGCCCACGCGAGCCGATCGCGCCCGTCGGGTGATCTCATCCACTGACGGCTCGCGAGGGCATGGCACCCAAAATCTCTCACCCATCGCGATGCTCGAAGCCGCCCACCTCTCCTTCGCCTACCGCCCCGACGCCCCGGTCCTGCGCGACGTCTCGCTCGCCCTCGCCCCGGGCAGCGTCGTCGTCCTGATCGGCCCCAACGGCTCGGGCAAATCCACGCTCCTCCGCCTCCTCCTCGGCCACGCCAAGCCCACCGCCGGCGACGTCCGCTGGGACGCCAAACCCGTCGCCCAGTGGCGGCCGCGCGAGCTCGCCCGCGCCGTCGCGTACCTCCCGCAGTCGCCCGGGTTCGACCCCGGGGCGACGGTCGGCGACGTCCTCCGCGCCGGCCGGACGCCCCACCTCGCCGCGTTCGGCATCGAGTCGCCCGCGGACCTCGCCGTCGTCCACCGCACCGCCGACGATCTGGGCCTCACCTCACTCCTCGCCCGCCCGCTCGACGAGCTCTCCGGCGGGCAGCGCCAACTCGCCTTCCTCGGCCGCGCCCTCGCCCAGGAACCCCGCGCCCTCCTCCTCGACGAGCCCGGCACCTTCCTCGACCTGCGCCACCAGGCCGACCTCTGGCGTCGCCTCCGCGCGCTCGCGACCGACCGCCACCTCGCCGTCCTCGCCGCCAGCCACGATCTGCAGATCTCCGCCAGCGCCGCCGATCAGATCGTCCTGCTGAACAACGGCCAGGTCGCCGCCGCCGGCGCGCCCGATGACGTCCTGCGCCCCGAAATCCTCTCGCCGGTGTACGGGGTCGAGATGGTCCGCGCGGACGTCGGCGGCGGGCGCTACGTCGTCGTCCCTCGAACGTGAACCGCCCGCCGCGGTATACTCCGGTCGTGGAACCCGCCCCGCCGCCATCCCGCCTCCGCAAGACGCTCCTGGTCGCCGCCGAGGTCGCCCTCGTCGTGGTCATCCTCGCGCTGCTCGCCGCCAACTGGATCCCGATCCTGTTCGGCGCCCGCCAGTTCCGCGTCGGGCCCTGACGCCGACCGCCGAATCTCCCCATTTACAAACCGCCCCGCGCGCAGGACAACCGATCGCATGTCCCCCGCGCCCGCCCACACCAATCGGCTGATCCGCGAGACCTCGCCGTACCTGCTCCAGCACGCGCACAACCCGGTCGACTGGTACCCCTGGGGCCCCGAGGCGTTCGACAAGGCCCGCCGCGAGGACAAGCCGATCTTCCTCTCCGTCGGCTATTCGACCTGCTACTGGTGCCACGTCATGGAGCGCCAGAGCTTCGAGAACGCGGCAGTAGCCGCCGTCATGAACGAGCACGTCGTCAGCGTGAAGGTCGACCGCGAGGAGCGGCCGGACGTCGACCAGCTCTACATGACCGCCGTGCAGATCCTGACCCGGCAGGGGGGCTGGCCGATGAGCGTGTTCCTCACCCCCGACCTCAAGCCGTTCTTCGCCGGCACATATTTTCCGCCGGCCGACACGCACGGCCGGCCCGGCTTCCCGCGCGTCGTCCAGAGCCTTGCCGGCACGTTCAAGACGAGGCGCGAGCAGGTCCAGCGCCAGGCCGAAGAGCTCACGCGCATGATCGAGTCCGTCGCCGAGCCGCGCCGACCCGACCACCCGCTCACCGTCGACCTCCAACTCGTCGAACAGCTCCTCGAACAGTCGTCGGCCGACTTCGACTCGTGCTTCGGCGGGTTCGGCGGCGCGCCCAAGTTCCCCCGCCAGACGCTCATCGAAGCACTCCTGAGATACGCCGCCAGTCCGGACGCGACCGAGGACGGCCAGACCATGCGCCAGCACGCCGTCTACACGCTCGACTCCATGGCCGACGGCGGCATCCGCGACCACCTCGGCGGCGGCTTCCACCGCTACTCGACCGACGAGAAGTGGCTCGTCCCCCACTTCGAGATCATGTTGTACGACCAGGCGATGCTCGCCGTGTGCTACGCCGAGGCGTATCGACAGACGCGCGAGACCCGTCACGCCCGCGTGTGCCGTGGAATCTGCGATTTCGTCCTGCGAGAAATGACCGACCCCGCCGGCCCGTTCTATACCGCCTTCGACGCCGAAGTCGACGGAATGGAAGGTCAGAACTACCTCTGGACCCCCGAGCAAGCGCGCGAAGCCCTCTCGGAGACCCCACCCGTACTTAGCGGTCGCACCGAAGGTGCACGTGACCTCCCGCCCCCCCACGCAGTCCGAGAACTGAAACGATCCCTGCAAGCGCTCGCCGCGCCCGCCGACGCCCAACTCCGCATGTTTCCCGCCGGGGTAGCGAAGGCCGATGAACTCGCACTGGATTACAACCACTGGTTGGACGTCGTATCGGGTTGGGGCTTCGAGTTGTCTGAAGGCCAGCAACGTGACCTCGCCGACGTCGATCGCGCTCTCGAAACGATGAGCGGCCCGAACGACCACTGGAGCGAATCGGCCCTGCAATCCGACCCCGCCTGGGCGAACGTGCGCGACCTTGCCCGCCGTGCGCTCGCCGCTATCGAACATGTTACCGATAGCCCAGAACCTTCATCCTTCCCCTCCCCCGGCGTCGAACTCTTCCTCAAAACCTACGGCCTCCACGACGGCCCCAACTTCGCCGACCCGCACCACGGCAACGGCCAGCCCGACCAGAACATCCTCTTCCTCCCGCGCCCGCTCGCCCACGTCGCCAAGGAACTCAACACCACCGAGTCCGACCTCGACGCCAAGCTCGCGCCCATGCGCCGAGCGTTGTACGACGCGAGAAAGGAGCGAAAACAACCCCTGCTCGACACGAAGGTGCTCACGAGCTGGAACGCGCTGATGATCCGCGCGCTGGCCTTCTCCGGCGGCGCCCTCGACGAGCCGCGCTACACCGCCGCCGCCGCCTGCGCCGCCGAGTGGCTCTGGCTCAACCACCGCCGGATCGACGGCACCCTCAAACGCACCAGTCGCCCGGACGCCAAGCCCGCCGCCCCCGCCGATCATCCGCCCGCCGACATCCCCGGCTCCCTCGACGACTACGCCTTCCTCGCCCAGTCCCTCCTCGAGCTGCACCGCGCCACCGGCGACCCGCGCTGGCGCACCGACGCCGCCGCGCTGGTCGACATCCTCAAGCAGCGCTTCCTCGACCCAAACTCCGGCGGCTTCTACTTCACCGAGGCCGGCGCGGCCGACCTCGTCGTCCGCCAGAAGCCGGCGAGCGATTCCCCGCTCCCCAGCGGCAACGCCGTCGCCGCCATGTGCCTGATCGAGCTCGGCGAGCCCGCCCTCGCCCGCCAAACGATCGCCGAGTTCGCCCAGGTCTTCGCCGAACACCCCGACGGCGCCTCGTCGACCCTTCAGGCCGCCCTCGAATACCTCGAGCGCCACCCCGCCTTCACCGTCTCTCCGACCGACGACGGCCGAGCCCACGTCGAGGCCCCCGCCACGCCCGACGAGCTCGCCCGCGCCGCCGTCACCCTCTCCGCCGCATGGGCCTCCCCCACCGAGCTGCGCGTCCGCGCGTCGATCAAGCCGCCGTTCCACCTCAACGCCAATCGCGCCGCCCAGGG
>DATHXE010000805.1:0-2076 GCA_035459845.1 Tepidisphaeraceae bacterium
GCGAGGTGCTGACGGTCTTCGACCGCACGTTCGCCGTCACGCACGTCCTCGCCTGGCTCGCCGGCGCCGTCGCCTTCTGCGGCCTCGCCGGCTCGCTGCTCGCCCTCGCGCTCGCCCGCCAGCGCGACTACGCCCTCCTCGCCGCCGTCGGCATGACCGCCGGCCAGACCGCCCGCTGGGTCCTCGCCCAGGGCTTCCTGATCGCCTGGACGTCCGCCGCCGTCGCCGCCGTCTGCGGCACCGCGCTCGCCTACGTCCTGTCCTACGTCATCCAGTACCGCTCGTTCGGTTGGAGCATCCCGACGTCGCCGGCCCCGCGGTTCTGGGTCGAAGCGTTCGCGCTGGCGACCGCGGCGGCGCTGTGTGCGAGCGTGTACCCGGCGTACCGATTGGCCCGCACACGACCGGCGACGAGCTTGAGACAGGAGTGACCGGCGACCGTTCGAGTGGCACCCGATCGATCGCCTCTCCCTCGCCCTTATCGCGACACCGGACCACTTCCGCCGCCCACGCTCGCGACCGCATCGGCATAAACCTTCTCCAACGCCTCGACCATCACGCGCGTGTCGAACCGGCCCAGCGCGAACCGCCGGCCGGCCTCGCCCATGCGCCGTCGCTTCTCGGGGTCGCCAGCCAGCTCCGCGAGTCGTCGCTCCAACTCGAAGATATCGAACGCCTTGACCGCCCATCCGCTCTGGCCCTCCAGGAGCCCTTCGCGGTTGCCGTCGACGTCGTAGGTGACCACCGGGATCGCGGCCAGGCCCCCCTGCGGGATCGCGCGGGCCAGGCCCTCGCGGCGGGAGGGGTGGACGAGGATGTCCATCGCGTTGACGAGTTGCGGGATCTGGCTCGGCGGGACCAGGCCGGTCAGGATGAAGCGGTCGGTCAGGTGCATGTCCGCGATCCGCTGTTCGAATTGTGGCCGCAACAGGCCGTCGCCGACGAACATGAACTTGAGGCGCGGGAACTGCGCGCACAGGCGCGGGGCCATCGCGAGCAGGTCGTCGTGACCCTTGAGGTAGAACAGCCGGGCGATCGTTCCGGCGACCAGGTCGTCGTCCGCCATCCCGAGCGAACGGCGGACCTCTGCACGGGTCACGGGCGGGTCGACGAACGCCCGCGTCTCCATCCCGCTGTAGACCGTCATGTACTGCTCGGGCCGGCCGATCCGGGCGGCCAGGCTTTGCTCGGCCATCGCGGTCGCGACGCAGACGATCGCGTCGGAGATCGGCGCGGCCCGGCGCTCGAGCCACTCGTAGACCTTGTTGACGGATCGCTTCGTCGACGCGGTGAACGCGAGCCCGTGGATCGTGTGGACGACCGCGGGCCGCACGCCGCCCTGTTTTGCGATGATTCGCCCGGCCTCGTGCGCCGCCCAACGTCCAATGATGCCGGCCTTGGACGAGTGGGTGTGGACGACGTCGGGCCGGAGCTCGACCAGCCCCCGGACGAGTTGCTTGTACGCGCGCCAGTCGGCAATCGGCCGGATCGCGCGCCCCATGGGCACGACCTCGACGCGGTACCCGTAGGACGTCGCCCGGTCCATCAGCGAGCCCTCGGGCCCGACGGCCGGGCCGGTGATCAGCGTGACGTCGTGCCCGCGGCCGTGCTGGCCCTCGCACGAGAGGAGCGTGTTCTCCTGGGCCCCGCCGACGATCAGGCGCGTGATGACGTGGACGATCCGCATGACGGCCGAACCCTATGCGATCGGCGGCGGGGATTCCACGGCCGGCGACCAATCCGTGAATGACCCGACGTCATCCGCCTGACAGGTAGCGCGCGAGGTATGGGGCGGTGCGGCTCTGCTTGTGCCGGGCGAGCTTCGCGGGTGGGCCGGCGAAGACGATTTGGCCACCCTCGTCGCCGGGGCCGGGGCCGACGTCGATGACGTGGTCGGAATGGGCGACGACGCGCATGTCGTGCTCGACGACGACAACCGTGTTGCCGGCGTCGGTGAGGCGGTCGAGTTGTACGATCAGCTTTTCGACGTCGTGGGGGTGGAGGCCGGTGGTCGGCTCGTCGAGGACGTAGAGCGTGTCGCCCCGGCCGGCGCGCTGGAGCTCGGTGGCGAGTTTG
>DATHXE010000806.1:0-11272 GCA_035459845.1 Tepidisphaeraceae bacterium
TTCGACCGCCTGCGGGGGCTCGACTGGTCGGCGGTGCGCTGCTTCGGCTCGACCGGCGAGGCGTCGAACGCCACGGACGCCCTGTACCTGATGATGCTGGCCGGCTACCGGCCAGTCATCGAGTATTGCGGCGGCACCGAGATCGGCGGCGGGTATCTGACGGGCACCGTCACGCTGCCGTGTGTCCCCGGCACGTTCAACACGCCCGCGCTCGGGCTCGATGTCGTCATCCTCGACGACAGGGGCCGCCCCGCGGAGTCCGGCGAGCTTTTCATCGTCCCGCCGTCGATCGGCCTCTCCACCCGACTGCTCAATCGCGATCACCACGACGTCTACTATGCCGGCGCGCCCCGCGGCCCCCGCGGCGAGGTGCTGCGCCGGCACGGCGATCAGGTCGAGCGCCTGCCGGACGGCCGGTGGCGCGCGCTCGGGCGGGCCGACGACACGATGAACCTCGGCGGGATCAAGGTCAGCTCCGCCGAGATCGAGCAGGTCGTCGGCGCGGTCCCCGGCGTAGTGGAGACCGCCGCGATCGCGGTCGCGCCGGATGGCGGGCCGAGTTGGCTCGTCGTCTACGCCGTATGCGCCGCCGGGCCGGCGCCCGACAAGGCGGCGCTCCTCGGTACGATGCAGGCGGCGATCAAGCGCGACCTCAACCCGCTGTTCAAGATTCACGACCTGGTGATCATCGACGCGCTCCCGCGCACCTCCTCCAACAAGGTCATGCGGCGCACGCTCCGCGACCGCTACCTCGCCACCCGATGAACGCACCCCAACGAACCGTCCTGATCACCGGCGCCGGCGGCGGCCTCGGGCGCGGCATCGGCCTGTACCTCGCCCGGCAGGGGCACACGATCGTCGCCACGGACCTTGACGCGGGCGCCGCGGACGAGACCGCCGAGCAAATCCGCACCGCCGGTGGCGCGGCCGATGCGCACGCGCTCGACGTCACGTCCGAGGACGCCGTCGCCGCGCTCGCCGCTGCCGTTCCCCGCGTCGACGTGCTCGTCAACAACGCCGGCCTCCAACACGTCGCCCGGGCCGAAGAGTTCCCCGTCGCCAAATGGGACCTGCTCATGAACGTCATGCTCCGCGGGACGTTCCTCATGACCCGCGCGCTCCTGCCGGCGATGCGGGCAGGGGGGTTCGGGCGAATCGTCCACATCGGGTCGGTGCACTCGCTCGTCGCGTCGCCGTACAAGTCCGCCTACGTCGCCGCCAAGCACGCGCTCCTGGGGTTTTCCAAGGCGATCGCCCTCGAGACCGGCGACGTCGACGTCACGTGCAATACGGTCTGCCCGGCGTACGTCCGCACGCCCCTGGTCGACGCCCAGATCGCCGGCCAGGCCGCCGCGCACGGCATCACCGAGGACGAGGTGATCGGGCGCATCATGCTCGAGCCGATGCCCAAGAAGGCGTTCGTGACCGCCGACGAGGTCGCCGGCGCGATCGGGTACCTCATGTCGCCCCTGGCGCGGAACGTCACCGGCCAGACCATCACGATCGACGGCGGCTGGACCGCGCGCTGACCTGCGACACGCCCATGGACCTCTTCGCCGTCATCCTCGCGCTCGGCTTGCTCATGTGGGTCGCGTACCGCGGGTTCAGCGTGATCCTGTTCGCGCCCGTCTGCGCGCTGCTCGCCGTGCTGCTGACGGCGCCCGGGCAAGTGCTGCCGATGTTCAGCGACGTGTTCATGGAGAAGACGGCCGGGTTCGTGAAGCTGTACTTCCCGCTATTCGTGCTCGGGGCGGTGTTCGGCAAGGTGATCGAGCTCGCGGGGTTTTCGAAGTCGATCGTGTCGGCCGTCAGCCGGGTCGTCGACCGCAAGCGGGCCGTGCTCGCGATCGTGCTGGTCTGCGCGGTGCTCACCTACGGCGGGGTCTCGCTGTTCGTGGTCGTGTTCGCCGTCTACCCGTTCGCGGCCGAGATGTTCCGCCAGGCCGACCTCCCCAAGCGCCTGATCCCCGGGACGGTTGCACTGGGCTCGTTCACGTTCACGATGGACGCGCTCCCGGGCAGCCCGCAGATCCAGAACATCATCCCGACCACGTTCTTCAAAACGCAGTCGTGGGCCGCCCCGTGGCTGGGCGTGATCGGATCGGCGTTCATCCTGGCGCTGGGGTTGGCGTACCTGTCGCGCCAGTGCCGCAAGGCCGCCGCCGCGGGCGAGGGGTATGGCACCGGTCACCTCAACGAGCCCGCGCCATTCCCGGACGAGCGTCTGCCGTCCGCATGGCTCGCGGTCGTACCGCTGGTGCTCGTCGGCGTACTGAACAAGCTGTTCACGATCGCCATCCCGCGCCACCTCGGCCAAACCGTCACGCTCGACCTCGCCGGAAAGCCGCTGACCGTCGACGTCACCAGGATGGCGGGCCTGTGGGCGGTCGAGGGCGCGCTGGTCGTCGGCATCCTGTTCGTCGTCGTCTGCGCGTTCGGCCGCGTCCGCCGGCGGTTCGCCGAGGGGTCGAAGGAGGCCGTCGGCGGTTCGCTGCTGGCGTCATTGAACACCGCGTCGGAGTACGGGTTCGGCGCGGTGATCGCCGCGCTGCCCGGGTTCGCCCTGGTCTCGGCCGCGCTCACGCGCATTCCCAATCCGCTGGTCAACGAGGCCGTCACCATCACCACGCTCGCCGGCATCACCGGCTCCGCCTCGGGCGGGATGAGCATCGCGCTGGCGGCAATGTCCGACCAGTTCATCGCCTCCGCCAACGCCGCCGGGATCCCGCTCGAGGTCATGCACCGCGTCGCGTCGATGGCCAGCGGCGGCATGGACACGCTCCCGCACAACGGGGCCGTCATCACCCTCCTGGCCGTCACCGGCCTCACACACCGCACCTCTTACCGCGATATTTTCGCGATGACCCTGATCAAGACGTCGGCGGTGTTCGTCGTCATCGGGGCCTACTACCTCTCGGGCGGGCGGATCGTCTAATCACGCGCCGCGCTCTTAGACTGCCTCACCTTGGCAGTGCCGGCGTCGCGACTTGCTGCCCGCGCGACGCGTTTTCCCTTGCATCCGCCGCGGGCGTCCTTAGGATTTGCGCGACCCTCCTTTCAGGATCAAAGGCGAAACGGGGCGGCGTGTGGCGGCCGATCGGCTTCGCGCGCCGGGCAGGAGCGAGGAGAACGTGACCATGAGTTCGAGCGCGACGGGTGCGCGTCATCGGGGTTGGAGCGGACGTAACCTGCGGGGGTCGGTTCTCGCCGCGTTGGTGGCGGGCGCGACCGGCGCCACCGCCGTCGACTCGCTCGTCTGGACCGGCGCGCAGAGCGCGCTGTGGGCGAACACCGCAAACTGGGCCGGCGGGGCGGGCTCGTCCGCGCCCACGGCGTCGACGGCGGCCTCGCTGCCGGCATCGGTTCCCGCGACGGGGTCGAACATCACGCTCCCGTCCGGGGCGGCGGCGAACGGGTTGGACTTCGCCGGGTCGTACACGCTGACCGGCGGCGGCCTCACCCTCAACGGCGGCGCGGTCGCCGTCGCCGCGGGGAAGACGGCGACCCTCTCGACCGCGTTCGCGACCCCGGGCACGTTCACCAAGAGCGGCCCGGGCACGCTCACGATTGCCGGCGGGTCGTTCTCGGCCGGGCCGGTCGTGGTGAACGCCGACGGCATCCTCCAGTGGTCGGCCGGGACGTTCGCCGCGACGAACCTGCAACTCAACGGCGGGTCGGGGATGGCGGTCGACGTGGGCACGTTCCGCGCGCTCCGCGTCAACGGCATCGGCATCGACGTCGCCAACGGATCCGCCCTCGATCTGACCGACAACGCGATGGTCGTCGATTACGCCGGGGCCAGCCCGCTCGGCGGCGCATCCGGCGTGCGGGCGCTGATCGTCTCCGCGTACCACGGCGGGGACTGGCTCGGCCCGGGCATCGGCTCGTCGCTCGCCTGGGGCACGGGCGGGCCGTCGCTGGCGGTCGGGTATGCCGAGGCCGCCGAACTGCTCGGTCCGGCCGGCGGGTCGAAGGACCTCGGCCGGGGCTTGACCGTCGACGTCGACGGGACCGCGGTGGTCGTCCGCACCACCCTGGCCGGCGACGCCGACCTGAGCGGCGACGTCGGGTTGAACGACCTCGTGCGGCTCGCGAATCACTACGGGCAGTTGACCGGGGCCGGGTGGTACGACGGCGACTTCGACTACAACGGCGAGGTCGGGCTGAACGACCTGGTGCGGTTGTCCAACAACTATGGCTCGTCCGTGGCCGGCCTGTTCGACTCCGGCGCGGATTTCGCCGCCGACTGGGCGATGGTGTGGGAGCCGGCCGGCGGTGACCTGCCGGCGGCCGTGCCCGAGCCGGGGGCGCTGGGGCTGGTGGGGTTGGTGGTGGGGGCTGCGCTCGTGCGGCGGCGGCACGTGCACCACTGAAGTGGGCACGCCGACGGACGAAGACGACGACGGGACCCGTGCGGCGTGCGCGCGGGTCCCGTCGTCTGTTTGATGTTCCCCCGTGTTTGTCATGTTCGTCCTAGCGGGTGGTGAAGCGGTGGATGGTGGTCGAGGTGTAGGAGTTGCCCGGTTGGAGGAGGACGGTGGGGAACTTGGGCTGGTTGATCGAGTCGGGGAAGTGCTGGGTTTCGAGGCAGAAGGCGCCGTTCTTCTGGATCGGCTGCCCGGCGCGGTTCTTTTCCTTCCCGTCGAGGAAGTTGCCGGTGTAGAACTGCACGCCCGGCTCGGTGGTCCAGATCTCCATGACGCGGCCGGTGTCGGCGGCGTGGACGGTGGCGCAGCGCTTCATGTCGCCGGTCTTGCCGTTGAGGACGAAGTTGTGGTCGTAGCCGGACGGGTCGCCGCCGGTCTTGGCGATGTCCTGGCCGATCTTCTTGGGTTGGGTGAAGTCGAACGGCGTACCCTTGACCGGCGCGATCTCGCCGGTGGGGATCAGCGTCGCATCGACCGGCGTGTAGTGGTCGGCGTTGATCTGGAGCTCGTGGTCGAGGATGGACTTGCCGGACGATTCGCCGGACAGGTTGAAGTAGGAGTGGTTGGTGAGGTTCACGGGCGTCGCCTTGTCGCGGGCGGTGGCGCGGTAGTCGATGCGGAGCTCGTTGTCGTTGGTGAGCGTGTAGAGGACGACGGCGTCGAGCGTGCCGGGGTAGCCTTCCTCGCCGTCGGGGCTGGTGTAGGCCAGGCGGAGGGCGGGGCCGAGGTTGGTCTTGATGATCATGGCGTCCCAGACGCGCTTGTCGAAGCCGACCTTCCCGCCGTGGAGGTGGTTGGGGCCGTTGTTGGTCGCCAGCGTGTACTCCTTGCCGTCGATCGTGAACTTACCCTTGGCGATGCGGTTGGCGACCCGGCCGGCGATGGCGCCGAAGAACGGGTGGCCGGCGACGTACTTGTCGAGCGAGTCGAAGCCCATGACGACGTTGCCGGCCTTACCGGCCTTGTCGGGCACGTTGAGCTCCGTGACGATGCCGCCGAAGGTGATGATCTTGGCGGACGCGCCCTTGCCGTTGGTGAGGGTAAAGGCGTCGACCTTTTTGCCGTCGGGGGTCTGACCGAAGTCGGATTTGGTGATGTTCATGCCGGTGGTGTCTGGGGCGGCGGACGAGCCCGGGATGACGGGCTTGCCGGCGTTGGTGCAGCCGGACAGGACGGACAGGCCGAGGCCGCCGAGGGTGATGAGGGAAACGAGCGATCGCCGGTTCAGCATCATGTTGGTTCTCCTTCGCCGGGGACAGGTGCGATGTGTGCGTGGCGCGCGGGTGAAGACGTGTGGGCCGCGACGGCCCGTTGGGCGGCATGGTAGCGGGCGGGCGGCGGTCCGTCACGGGGTGTGGGGCGGGGTGACAGGCGTGCGAGCGAAAAACGAAGTGTCGCGGGGGTGGGTCACAAGAAGCCCGTCCGATAATCGGTGGGTCGGCGGTGTTGTTAAGGGACGGCGGGGGGGTGCCGATCAGAGGGGGGTGGAGTGGGTTGGCGTCGGGTTGCCGGGCGCGGAGGGAATGATGGTGAGCGTGTCGACGAATCGTCATGGGTCGGGTCGCCCGGGGTTTTCGGTGTTTGAGTTGGTGATCGTGTTGGTGGTGCTGGGGGTGGCGGCGACGATTGTGGGGCCGCGGTTGAGCCGGGCGGCGGCGGTCTTGCCGTCACAGTCGGGGGATCTCCTTGAGGGGAGGTTGAAGGCGCTGCGCGGGGCGGTGGAGGCTTATGCTCGGGAGCACGGGGGTAGGTTCCCCAGCGGGGATGGGGAGATGGTTCGGCGGCAGTTGCTGCAGTACACGGATTTCGACGGGCGGGTGAGCCCGCACCGGACGGGGCGGCACCGGTTTGGGCCGTACCTGGCGGGGGTGCCGGAGTTGCCGGTGGGGGCCAACATGGGGGGCGCGGAGATCGTGGTGTTGAAGGTCCGGCCGGGGGTGGGGGTGTGCGAGGTGGTTCGTCCGGGGCGGATGAACGGGGGGTGGGTTTACGATCCGGCGACGGGGCGCGTGACGGCGAACGTGGTGGCGGGGGAGGTGGATGGGGAGGGGCGGGAGTATTCGGGGTATTGAGGAGTTGAAGATTTACCGCAGAGACGCAGCGGGCGCGGAGGGGGCGCAGAGACGAGCGGATGCGCTCGATCATTTCCGAGAATGGATTCTCTGCGAGTTCTCCGTGTCCTCGGCGTCTCTGCGGTGAGAATTCTGCGATTGAGCGATCGGTGGTTCCGATAACAGTTCGCGCACGGATTGTCCGAACGCGGGGGTGGGTCGTCGGGTAGAGTAAGGGTTGAGGGACCACCGGTATGGCGCGGATGCGAATTAGACGTCGATGGATGAGTTTGGCGGTGCTCGGGGCTCTGGGCGTTGTCGCGGGGTGTGACGACCAGGGCGATCCGGTGACGACGACGCCGGCGTCGGTGCCGTCGCTGCCGGAGTTGCCGAAGGGGCCCGGGTCGATCCCGGTGGTGACGCCGAGCTCGGCGTACAAGAAGGTGGACCCGAAGTCGTTCGACGTAAAGGGGCCGCTGGTTCAGGACCGGTTCCTCGCGAAGATCGTCCAGACGGTGGACGGGCTGAACCACCCGCTGGGGGTGGCGGTCAGTCGGGACGGGAAGTTTTTGTACGTGACGAACACCGCCCACACGGGGGCGGGCGGGATGCTCGAGGGCGGGGGGTCGGTGGGGAAGTACGCGATCGGCGACGACGGGCGGCTGACGGCGGTGAACGCGGCGCTGGCGAGGGGGCTGACGGCGCCGATGGGGATCGGCGTGCTGCCGAAGGCGACCAAGACGTTCCCGGCGGGGACGCTGTTCGTGTCGACGGGGACGACGTACGCGTGCGACGCGGCGGGCGAGTTGATCGTGGACGAGAAACGCCTGAAGCCGGGGGTGACGATGATCGACCCGGACACGGGGGCGACGCTCGGGTTCATCCCGATGGGGAGCAAGACGCCGGTCGCGCGGTCGCTCACGGGCGGGGACCGGAGCCGCCCCGGGGGCCAGCCGGTGTACGGGCCGGCGGGGCTGACGTTCGGGGCGGACGGCGACCTGTTCGTATGCGACGTGGGGCAGCCGGGCGAGCACGTGGAGGGCAAGTCGCCGAGCTGGTTGCCGCGGCCGGGCGTGCTGCGCGTGCGCCACCGGGAACTGGACGCGGCGGCGGCGGGGGGGGCGGAGTTGAACGTGGCGTTCGTGTCGGTGCGGTTCGTGCCGGTGGCGATCCACTTTACGCCGCTGGACGGCGGGAATCTGTTCTGGGCGTGCGCGGGGCAGGGGGCGGGCGGCGGGGCGGTGTGGCGGACGACGCCGGACACGTTCGGGCAGTCGAACACGGTGCGGAACGTGATCGGCGATTTGGGCCCGCTGACGGGGGTGGGGATCACGAGCCGGGGGACGTGCTTCATGAGCCGGGCGGACGGGGACCTGGTGCTGATCAACCGTCAGAAGATCGACCAGCTGCGGTTCGCGTACGAGGACCAGCCGGTGTTCGCGACGCCGGGGGCGTTCGTGTTCCACGTGCTGCCGACGGGGGAGACCGTGTGTTACCTGCCGGAGCAGGAGCCGGGGCCGATCGACGCGAAGCAGCGGTTGCGGGTGATCTTGATGCCGTCGTCGTTGTGAAGTGGGGCGGGCGGAACCCACGGAACAAGTTCCGTGGGCTTTCGGGGACGGTCGAAACGAGAAACGCGGCGCCCGGTATGGGCGCCGCGTTTTAGTTTTATCGCGAAAGACGGTGGGCAGTGCCCACCTACTTCTGAAACTGCTTCAAATACTCGAGCGTGACCGGGATCTGGTCGACGACGGTCGGGGACTCGTCCTCGATGAAGTGGTACTTCACGGCGGAAGTTTCGGCGGCCTTGATGAGGGCGGGGTAGTTGATCTGGCCGGTGCCGAGGGCGACGTCGTTGCGGACGTCGGTCTTGCCGGAGGGGTCGCCGGTGGCGACGCCCTTCTTGAGGTCCTTGAGGTGGGTGAAGACGAAGCGGTCGGGGTGTTTGGCGAGGAGCTTGGCGGGGTCCTGGCCGGGGAAGAAGACCCAGAGGATGTCCATCTCGTACGAGACGAGCTGCGGGTCGGTCTCTTTGACGAGGAGGTCGAACAGGGTGCCGTCGCCGTGCGGGGCGAACTCGTACCCGTGGCAGTGGTAGTAGAACTTGATGCCGTTGTCGGCGAGGACCTTGCCGGCCTTGTTGAAGATGGTGGCGACCTCGCGGGTGTAGGCCTCGTCAAAGGCGCCCGCGCCCTTGACCCAGGCGGTGCCGGCGTACTTGAGGCCTAGGGCCTTGGCCTCCTTGGCGACGCCCTCGGGGTCCTTCTTGAAGCGGTCCCAGGAGAAGTGGCCGCTGACGGGCTCGAGGCCGCGCTCGTCGAGCATGGCCTTGAACTTCTCGGGGGGCATGCCGTAGGTGCCGGCGAGCTCGACGTGCTTGAAGCCCATGGCCTTGACACGGTCGAGGGTCTTGGCAGGGCCCTCGGCCTGGAACTGGGTGCGGAGGCTGTAGAGCTGGAGGCCGACGGGGGCCTTGAGTTGGGGCTTGTCCTCGGCGTGGGTGGCGAGGGTCAGGGCGGAGATGAGGGCGGTTGCGACGATGGATTTGAACATGGGGTACTCCTGCGCGGGACGCTTCCGAGTCGAACGCGAGTCGGCGCTCGACGCGCTCCCCTTCGGGCGGCGCTGTCGCTTGCCCTTCGGGTCGCGGCTAAACGGATGTTCTACTGACTACCGGATACTGTCTACCGACTACTTCGACTTCTACTTGATCTCGCGGACCTTGATGTTCTTGTACCAGGCGTCCTGGCCGTGGTCCTGCATGCCGATGTAGCCGGACTTGGCCATGTCCTTGAGCGGGGTCTTGAACTTGTTCTTGGAGCCGTCGGGATTTTTGCCGGCCTCGGTCCACTTGTCGAGGTCGGCCTCGTTCACCAGTTCGCCGTTGAGGCGGACGGTGAACGTGTTGCCCTTGGCGGTGATCTCGAGGTGCTGCCACTCGTTGGCGGGCTTGCTGGCGTTCTTGGCGGGCTCCTGGGCGTCGTAGACGGCGCCCATCTCGTGCTTGCCGAGCTTCTCTTTGCCGTGCGAGTCCATCACCTGGATTTCAAATCCGTTTTGCACCGGGTCCTTCGGGTTGGCGACGCGGATGAAGACGCCGGAGTTGCAGCCCTTGGTGACCTTGAAGTTGAGCGAGAGGGTGAAGTTCTCGAACTTCTGCTTGGCGTAGTAGGGGACGTAGGCCTTGCCGACCTTCTTGGGGTTGATGGCGCCGTCCTCGATGGCGGCGGCGGGGATGGGCTGGCCGGTCTTGTCGTGGACCCAGCCGTCGGGGGACTTGCCGTCGAAGAGGAGGATCCAGCCGTCCTGTTTTTCGCCGTCGGTCAGCTCGTTGTCGGCGGCGCGGGCGACGACGCGGACGGTCAGGGCGAGGGCGAGGAGGATGACGATGCGGATGAGGCGGGGGGGCATGTTTTTACCTGTTCTAGCACTCACGAGCGGAATCCGTCATCCTGAGGTACTCCGAAGGATTTTGCGTCGAACTTCAGGGCCGCTCGACATCGGCGAGACGGTCTCGAAGTTCGGGGCTAGGTCCTTCGCTTCGCTCAGGATGACGGGGGTGCGGCCGTCCGGCGCCTTCTACTGCTTCACTTCCTTCACCTTGATGTTCCGGTACCACGCGCTCTTCCCCTTGTCGTGGAAGCTCAGGCCGATGTGGCCTTCGCGGGGCTGGTCTTTGAGGGCCCACTTGAACTTGTTCTTCGAGCCGTCGGGGTTCTTGCCGGGTTCGGTCCACTGGTCGAGGTCGGCGTCGAGGACCTTTTCGCCGTTGAGGGTGACGGTGACCTTGGGGCCGATGGCGGAGACTTCGATCGAGTTCCACTCGCCGGCGGGCTTGGCGGCCTGCTTGGTGGGGGCCATGTACTCGTACAGCGCGCCGCAGTCCATGCGGGTGGGGGCCTTGCCGGCGTCGTCTTTGACCTGAATTTCCCAGCCGCGGCCGATGCCGCCATCGCCGGGTTTGAAGATGCGGAAGAACAGGCCGGAGTTCACGCCCTTCTCGAGCTTGAAGTCGCACTTGAAGACGAAGTCTTTGAAGGGCTTTTCGTAGTGGGCGACGTAGGCGCCCTGGTCCTTGACGTTGAGCGTGCCGTCCTCGACCTGCTTGTCGGGCATGGGGGCCTTGCCGGCGATCCAGCCCTTGGCGGTCTTGCCGTCGAACATGAGGATCCAGCCGTCGGCCTTTTCCTGTTCGGTGAGTTCGTTGTCGGCGGCACGGGCGGGCAGGGCGATGAAGAGGGCGAGCAGGGGAAGGACGAATCGAGACATGCGGCGGCTCCGTTGGTGTGGGCGGACAAGCATACCAACAACGGAGGGGGCGGGAAGTTGAAGGGGGTGTGCGCGCCGTCTGAGGGAGCCCAGCGACTTGTCGCGGGACGAGCCGACGTCAGATTCGGTCTTTCCAGTAGTCGGGCCGCCGGCGGCTGTGGGCGACCGCGACTACGAGGGACTCGTCCGATCGGATACGAAAGACGACACGATAGGGGAATCGTCGCACCGGTGACGCACGAAGGGACGGATCCTGCTCGCGAGTCATCGCGCACGTGTACGGACTTTCGCGCACGCGTCGGAAGGCCTGCTCGACTTCGACGAGCAACTCATCGCCGAGCCCCACGAGTTGCTCGGAGTACCACGCGGTGGCCTCCTTCAACTCCGCCTTCGCCTCTCGGTGGATCCGAAATCTCATCGACCCCCGTCTCCGCGCAGTGCTTGTCTGATCTCGTCGAGCGCTTCAAAGGCGTCTTGCGAATCGACCTCGCCGCGGTCGTAGCGCGCGAGCCGGTCGCGAATCTC
>DATHXE010000807.1:0-7222 GCA_035459845.1 Tepidisphaeraceae bacterium
CCTGTCCGGCGCAGACTCCGTTCAGGACGTGATCAACGCGATCAACGACGCCGCGGTCGGCGGAATCACCGCCGCCGTCGCCCCCGACAACAACTCGCTCATCCTCAACGCCGCCGGCGGGGACAACGTCACCGTCACCGAAATCGCCGGCGGGACGACCGCGACGGACCTCGGGCTCCTCCGCCTCACGCCCGCGGGCGCAGGAGTTGCGCTCGACGGCGCCGGGGTCGGCGCGAAGGTGACCGACCTCACGCCCCTGGCCAGCCTGAACGCCGGCGCGGGCATCGACACCGCCGGCCTGGTGCTGACCAACGGGACGCACACGGTGACGGTCGACCTGTCGGCCGCGACGACCGTCGAAGACCTGCTCAACGCGATCAACTGGTCCGCGGCGGGTGTGCGGGCGCAGATCAATGCCGCCGGCAACGGCATCGATCTGGTCAACCCGACCCAGGGCGTGGCCATGACAATCGGCGAGAACGGCGGCACGACCGCGTTCGACCTGGGCATCCGCAGCCTCACGCCCCTCACCCCCCTGGCGGAACTGAACAACGGAAAGGGCGTCGGCGTGTCGACCGGCACGGACATGGAGGTCATCCGCCGCGACGGGACGCGGTTCGAGGTCGACCTCGGCTCGGCCGCGACAATCCAGGACGTGATCGACGCGATCAACACCGCCGACGCCGGCGGCGGGCTCACCGCCTCGTTCGCCACCACCGGCAACGGCATCGTCCTGACCGACTCGACCGGCGGCGCCGGCCAACTGACCGTCGGCTCCCTGAACTTCTCCACCGTCGTGAAAGACCTCGGGCTCGACGCGGCCGTGAGCGGTTCGACCCTCGCCGGGCGCGACACGAACGCGGTCGAGGTGGCCGGCGTGTTCGCCAACCTCAGGAAGCTGACCGCCGCGCTGGAGACCAGCGACCAGGGCCAGATCACCAAGGCCGCCGAAGGGCTCAAGGGCGATTACGACCGCGTGGTGCGGACGCGCGGGGAGACCGGCGCGCGCGTGCAGGAACTCGAGGCCCGGCAGAACCGGCTGGACGACGAGAACGTGGCGACCAAGGGTCTGCTCTCGAAGCTGAAAGACGCGGACTTCACGCAGGCAATCTCGGAGTTCACGACGATGCAGACGGCGCTGCAGGCGAGCCTGCAGACGACGGCGAAGGTGATGAACCTGTCCCTGATGGATTTTCTCGGATAGGTAACGGCAGAGCTGGCACGCCGCTTGTTAAGAGAGAGCGGAGCAGCGGTTTTCACACGGAAAACCAAGGTCGAAACGGTCGAAGCGCAGTAATTGTTGCCCCCGGGCGCAAGACTCGCCGAAGACCGGGAACGATCGAGAGTAGCAGACGCAATCAACCCCGCCGACGGCCGACGAAAGGCCCGCGGGACGAACGGACGAGACGGCCGCCACCCGGGCGAGTGCAGGACGCACGGCCCGGGCGGGACGGTCGGACAGGCAGGGCCGGTGGCGCTGGACGCGCCGCAGGCCGCGGCGGGACGGAGTTGCCCGCTGGCAGGTTGTGATTCGCCGGTGCGAAGGTCGCCCGGCGGGTATTCATGGACGGTTTGCGGCGGCCGACGCGCGGGCACACACACCCCGCGGGAGGCCGAGCCTCACCCGCCGCAACGGTTTTCGCGCCACGCCCCACGCGGGCGACCGGCGCGGAGAGAAATGGAGTTCGCAGCATGGAGATCCAAACGACCCGTTTTGGAACCATCAGCGTCGACGACGAGAGGGTGATCACCTTCCCGCGCGGCCTGCTCGGGTTCCCGGATCACTCGCGGTTCGCGCTCATCCAGACCGGAGAAGAAAACTACTTCTTCTGGCTGCAGTGCGTGGACGAGCCCAACCTCGCGTTCGTCGTCACCGACCCCTCGATCTTCTTCAAGGAGTACGAGGTGCCGATCAAGGGCGAGACGCAGACCGAGCTCGCCCTGGCCGACGTCGCGTTCGCCCAGGTGTTCGTGATCTGCAACAAGGTCGACGAGTGGCTCACGGGCAACCTGCTCGGGCCGATCGTCGTCAACGCCCAGAACCGCACGGCACAGCAAGTGGTGCTGACGGACAAGAAGTGGACGACGCGGCAGCCGCTGATGCGGTTGCAGGCGCAGGTCCCGCTGGCCAAGTCGGCCTGACGGACCTTGCCGCCCCCGCCGCCCGCGCGCTTCATCGCGCGTGACGGACGCGCGTGAGAGCCGGAATCGCCAGACCCGTGCCCCGTCCCAACCGACGAGGCCGGTCACCGCGAGCCGCGCACGCTCACGCCAGTCGTCACGCGACACGAACCCGCGCGGCCCGGCCGACGCGTAAGGCATCTCGCAGATCGCCCTTCGGGACACCCCGTCTTCGCCGACGGTAACCCCCGACTCCCGCGATTCAACCGGTGTACCGACCCGCAAGGCGGGACGGCCGCCCGTGGCCCGCACGCCCCTCGCGTGCCCCACGGTCGAGCCCCCGCTCACGTGGATCGTCCGCGCCGGCCCTGCCAGAGACCGCACCGCGTCAGCAGGCGGAGGCCACACGCGCCCCCCAGCGCGGGCCCTTGATGCCCGCGGCCCGTTCGCTTCGCGTTCGCACAGTTCGCAATGCCGCACCCGGGGTCGCGCCCGCGGGAATACAATTGAGCCGGAAACGGCTCGGTTCCCAACGGCGCCGCGCGACAGGGATGTCGCGCGTCTGCGGACGGGCACGATGCCCGTCCATTCAGTGCAGGCCCCTCTGCCCAGGAAGGAGCCAACCATGTTGGTGCTGTCCCGTCAGAAGGACGAGACGATCATTATCGGCGACAACATCGAGATCACCGTCGTCGACATTCGCGGGGACAAGGTGAGACTCGGCGTCTCGGCCCCGAAAGAGATCAGCGTCCACCGTAAGGAAGTTTACGAGGCGATCCGTCGCGAGAACCGCGAGGCCGCCCAGGTGAAACCCGAAGACTTGTCCGGCCTCGGCAAGACCAAGCCGTCGCCCGGGGCGTCGGGGCCGCAACAAGGCCCGCCGCCCGGACAGAAGGGCCCGGACAAGAGATAGCCGCGCGGCGCTTCGCGACACCCGGCGGCCGGGATGACCCACCCGGCACGAAGGGAACGCGGATCGAAGCGACTCTCTCACCCCACACGTCTACGTTCACGTTTCGTTTTCGCCGCCTTCAGGGCTCCAGGGACGGAGCCCGCCCACCCCGGGGACGTCTCAACGTCGTTTAACGCCCCGGTTGCCATTACCAATCATGGAGGATTGTCATGGCCCGCATTAACACCAACGTGTCATCGTTGACCGCGCAGCGCGGTTTGGCCAAGAGCCAGAAGGCCCTGGGCCAGACGCTGCAACGCCTGTCGACCGGCCTGCGGATCAACCGCGGGGCCGACGACCCGGCCGGCCTCATCGCGTCCGAAACCCTGCGGAGCGAGATCTCCGGCCTCCACCAGGCCGTCGACAACTCGTCCCGCGCCAGCAACGTGATCGCGACCGCCGAGGGCGCCCTCCAGGAGGTCGCCACCCTGCTCCTGAACATCAAGGACATGGTCGTCGAGGCCGCCAACACCGGCGCCCTCTCGCCCGACGAGATCGCCGCCAACCAGCTGCAGATCGACTCGGCCGTCGAGTCGATCACCCGCATCTCCAACACGACCACGTTCGCCGGGCTCCACCTGATCAACGGGAGCCTCGACTACGTCACGTCCGGCGTCGACACGAGCGTGATCAAGGCCCTGCACATCCAGCAGGCCAACTTCGGCACCAACGCCAACATCCCGGTCACGGTCGACGTGATCACGTCCGCCCAGACCGCCGAGTTGCAGTTCCGCACGTCGAGCGTGACGTCCACCGTCACGCTCGAGATCGCCGGCAACGAGGGCGTCGAGACGCTTACGTTTCTGAGCGGGACGGCCGCGAGCGCGATCGCGTACGCGGTCAACCGGATCACCGACGCGACCGGCGTGTCGGCGTCGCTCCTCAACCCCGGCAACGCCGCGTCCGGCCTCACGTTCATGTCGAACGGGTACGGGTCCAAGAGCTACGTCGCCGTGTCGGCCCAGTCCGGCGGGGCGTTCTCCACGACCGACACGACCGGCAACACCAAGCAGCGCGCGGTCGGCATCGACGCCGTCGCGACGATCAACGGCGCGCTCACGGTCGGCGACGGCCTGAACGTCAAGCTCAACACGACCGGGCTCGACGCCGAGCTCACGCTCGACAAGGACTTCGGCATCGGCCAGACGTCGTTCGCCATCACCGGCGGCGGGGCCCTGTTCCAGCTCGGGGCCAAGGTCACGAGCAACCAGCAGGTCAACGTGTCGATCCAGTCGGTCGCCGCGGCCAAGCTGGGCAACTCGGCGGTCGGGTTCCTCAACGAGGTCGTGACCGGCGGGCGGAACTCGCTGGTGGCCGGGAACATGCGGTCGGCGTCGAAGGTCGTCGAGGAGTCGATCAAGCAGGTCGCCATCCTCCGCGGCCGGCTGGGCGCGTTCGAGAAGAACACGCTCCAGACGAACATCAGCTCCCTGAACGTGGCGGTCGAGAACGTGACCGCCGCCGAGAGCTCGATCCGCGACGCCGACTTCGCCCAGGAGACGGCCGAGCTGACGCGCAACCAGATCCTGTCGCAGGCGGGCACGAGCGTGCTGGCGACGGCGAACTCGACCCCGCAGAACGTGCTGTCGCTGCTGCAGTAAGCGCGGCGTCCGCGTTCGCGAATGTGAAGAACAGCCGCCCGGCGCGCGAGTAAACCTCGCGGGCCGGGCGTCTCATTGTTTAAAGGGGGCGGGGGGCACGTCCAATAAGCATTGTGATTCCGCGCGCCGTCCGATAACCGCGCCGATCGGGGCGGGGGCGGAGAATCTTCGTCGCATTTTGACGCGTGGATGGGGGAGCGCAAGGGGTGCGCGGGCCGATAAGAAACGCGATTGCTTGCGGTTCGCCCGAAAGCCGAGCGGGGGGCGGGGTTTACGGGTTGCCCGGACCGCAGGCGCGTCAAAGTTTGCGCCGCCCGCGCATCTAAAGTACCCCCCCGAAGCCCGTCGATACCTGAGCGGAACGACGAACCCGCGGCCGGGCAACCGGACGCGGGGGCGTCGCGCGACGAACAGACTTGTGAGAAAGGAGGTCGCGTGATGAACCGCTAGGACGACCACCGGTGCGCTCGCAGGCGCGCCAGGACGTCCACCAGGGCTTGCCGGGGTTTCGTCCCAACCGCCGGCCTTACGGGCCCGGTGCCACCGCCGCCAACAGTGCGGTTAAGTGTCGCCGGCCCACAACCAGCCTTTCAAGGGATTGAAGGGCGCGACCGAGCGGACCGCAGATCCGCGAGGCGCGCGAAAACGAAGGCGCGAATGTCGCGCCGCCCATACCGGGGCCGAGAACCCGCGCCGACGTCCGGCGCGGACCGACCCGGCCCGGCCCACGCGGCGCAGCGCCGTGTCACGGAGAGACATCTGTCATGAGCAGAATTAACACCAACGTCAGCTCGCTGATCGCTCAGCGGGTCTACAACAAGAACAGCCAGAGCCTGAACACCAGCCTGGAGAGGCTGAGCACGGGTCTGAAGATCAACAAGGGCGCGGACGATCCGGCCGGCCTGATCGCCAGCGAGAACCTCCGGGCGGAGAAGACCGGCATCTCGACCGCGATCGACAACGCCGAGCGGGCGAGCAACATCATCGGGACGGCCGAGGGTGGCCTGAACGAGGTCAGCTCGCTCCTGAACGAGCTGCAGGGCCTGGTCGGCCAGGCGGCCAACTCGGGCGGCCTGTCGTCGGAAGAGAAGCAGGCGAACCAGCTCCAGGTCGACTCGATCCTGGGCACGATCAACCGGATCGCCGCCTCGACCAGCTTCCAGGGCAAAAAGCTCCTGAACGGGTCGCTGGACTACACGACGTCGGCCGTCACGTCGACCGCGATCGACAACCTCCGCGTCAACGCCGCCCGCCTCCCGGACGGCGCGACCCAGAGCGTCGTCGTCCAGGTCGTGGCCAGTGCCCAGACCGCCCAGGTCGGGTACACGAACGGCGCGATCGCCGGCAACACCGTGACGATCGAAGTCGCCGGCAACGGCGGGACCGAGCAGCTGTCGTTCGCGTCGGGCACGGCGGTCAGCTCGATCGTGACCGCGGTCAACGCGGTCAAGGAAGCCACCGGCGTCTCGGCCACGATCTCGGGCTCGGACATTCGGTTCGAGTCGACCGAGTTCGGGTCGGCCCAGTTCGTGTCCGTCAAGGCGATCGCCGGGACCTTCGCGACGACCGTCGCCAAGGACACCGGGGCCGACGCCTCGGTCACGATCAACGGGGCCAGCGCCACGACCGCCGGCAAGGCCGTGTCCTACCGGTCGTCGAACCTCGACGTCGAGTTCGAGCTCGACGAGACGTTCAACGTCCCGGGCAACACGACGTTCGGGATCACCGGCGGCGGCGCGACCTTCGCGCTGGGCTCCAAGGTGACCGAGCAGGACAAGGCCTCGATCGGCCTCACGTCGGTCTCGACCGGCAGCCTCGGCGACACGACCAACGGGTTCCTGTCGTCGCTCGGGTCGGGCGGCTCCAACGCGATCACCGGCACCAACCTGACGACCGCCCAGAAGGTCCTCGACAAGGCCGTCAAGCAGGTCAGCCAGCTCCGCGGGCGCCTCGGCGCGTTCCAGAAGTTCACGATCGGTTCGACCGTGAACGCCCTGGGCGTCGCCTACGAGAACGCCAGCGCGGCCGAGAGCGCGATCCGCGACACCGACTTCGCCGAGGAAACGTCGAAGCTCACCCGCGGACAGATCCTGTCGCAGGCGGCGTCGACCGTCCTGGCCCAGGCGAACTCAAGCCCTCAGTCCGCGTTGGCCCTCCTGCGAGGCTAACGCATATGAGGCTCGTTCGGGACTGACCGGAGGTCGGCCCCCGGGCGCGTTACTGGCCGCTTTTCTCACAAGTCCACCGCCCCCGGCGCGTCCACCGCGCCGGGGGCGGGTTCGTTCGGCGCCGCGCCCGTCGCGCGCTGCCCAGCGCCGTGACGGGCGACGAGGTCGCCGGGCTCGGGAGGGCCCAGGAGGGCCCCGGCGTGACGGGCGCGCGCTGGTCGGCCCGGGACGCCGGAGATACAGTGGTTCCCTCGCATGCGTGTCGCCCAACTGCCATCCCTGTTCGCCGCCGTCCTCGCATGGACGGCCCTCGCCACGCCGGCGGTCGCGCAGTCCTCCCTCTCGCTGGACCTCCCGCTCGGCCCGTGCTACAAGCCCGG
>DATHXE010000808.1:0-13193 GCA_035459845.1 Tepidisphaeraceae bacterium
GACTACTGACTACTGACTACTGACTACTGACTACTGACTACTGACTACTGACTACTGACTACTGACTACTATCTACGCATGCTCCGCCTCACCCGCGCACAGGTCCGCGCCGTTGACCAGATCGCCATCGACCGCTACCACGTCCCCGGCATCGTCCTGATGGAAAACGCCGCCCTCGGCGCCTCAGACGTCGCTTGGCAAATGGTCGACCGCACGCCCAACGCCCGCGTCCAAATCCTCTGCGGGGGCGGCAACAACGGCGGCGACGGCCTGGCGATCGCCCGCCACCTCCACAACCGCGGCTGCCACGTCAAGGTCGCCCTCGCCACCGACCCCGCCCGCTACAAGGGCGACGCGCTGATCAACTACCGAATCGTCTCATCGATCGACCACCACAATCTCGAAGTCGGCCCAGCCGACCCGAGCCGAATCGACAACCTCGCCGCCCTCATCATCGACGCCCTCTTCGGCACCGGCCTGTCCAAGCCGCTCGGCGGCCTGACCCGCGACCTCGTCCTCGCCCTCAATGCCGCCCACACGACCGTGCTGGCGATCGACCTCCCCTCCGGCCTCGACTGCGACACCGGCGAACCGATCGGCGACGTCTGCGTCCGCGCCGAGCGCACCGTCACGTTCGTCGCGGAAAAGTCTGGTTTCGCGAACTCCGCCTCGCGCGCTTACACGGGCGACATCACCGTCGCCGACATCGGCTGCCCCCGGCAGGCGATCGACGACGCCCTTCGCGCCTAACGCGCCCCACCGTATCCGTCCCGCGACAGGGCGCCGGGCTCTCTCACTCCCCTCAGGACTCAGCCCTCAGGACTCTTCTAAATCCTTCATCCTTCCCCCCTACACCATCACCGTCCCCACCACCACGCGCTTCCTCGCCCGCGTGTCGAAATCGATCAGCACGATCTGCTGGTACTCCCCCGTGCACAGCTTGCCGTTCGAAAACGGAATGGTGACCCCCGGGCCGATCAGTGCCGCCCGCAGGTGGCTGTGCCCGTTGTCGTCGTTCCACGTCTGCTCATGCTGGTACACCGCGTCCTCCGGCACCAGCTTCTGCATCAGCGCCGCCACGTCGTGCTTGACCAGCCCCGGCTCGAACTCCAGCGTCGTGATCGCCGCCGTGCTTCCGACCACGAACAAGTGCAGCAGCCCGTCCCCCTTCACCTCGCGCAAGTGCTTCACCACCTCCGGCTGAAGGTTCCGCACGTCGCAATGCCCCTCCGTGTACACCTCGAGGGTGAATCGCCTCATCGCCCTGCCTCCTCGCTTCCACACGCGCGCCGCCAGCGCGCCCGAACAGATGTGATACCGCCACCCCTTCTACCGCCCGACGCCCCCGCGCGTTAGTCGCTTCCCCCTGATCGACCATTTTCCTCACCCGCGTGTGTGGAATCCCTCACGCGCAGGAAAAACGAAAAGACGAAAAGCGTAATGCAGCCACGCGCTTTACGTCTTTTCGTCTTTTCGTTTTTCGCACTCTCTAATACGCCACCGCGAACAACACCTGCCTGTCCGTCTCCTCGCCCGTGAACACGCACGTCCCCGTCCCGCCCGGCTGGTCGAACGGGATGCACCGCACCGTCGCCTTCGTCTGGTCCTTGATCTTCGCCTCGGCCTCCTTCGACGGCTTGAACCACACCCGCACGAAACCGCCCTGCTTCTCCAGGATCTGCTTCATTTCGTCGTAGCTCGCCGCGTCGCGGATGCTGGCGTCGCGGAACGCCTTGGCCTTCTCGAACATCGCCTTCTGCGCGTCGGCCAGCTTCCCGCGGAGCCACGCCCCCGTCACCTCGCCCGCCGGCACGACCGCCTTGCTCCGGTCCAGCCGCTGCTTGACCATGACCGCCCCGCCGTCCACGTCGCGCGGGCCGACCTCGAGCCGGAACGGCACGCCCCGCTGCTCCCAGTGATACTGCTTATCGCCCGGCCGCGAGTCGCGCCAGTCCACCACGATCCGCTGGTTCGTGACCTTGTCGAAGAAGAAGCTCTCGATCCCGTCCCCGCGCACGCGCGTCGCCGCGGCCGCCACTTCCTCCTCGCCCAAGAGCTGCACCAGAAGCCCTCGGATGAACGCCCGCACCTTCGCCTGCTCCTCCGGGCTCTTGAAGATCGGCACGACCGCCACGACCTGCCCCGCCACCTTCGGCGGCAGGATCAGCCCCTCGTCATCACTGTGCGCCATGATCATCGCCCCGATCAGCCGCGTCGACACGCCCCAGCTCGTCGTCCACGCGTGCTGCTGCTTCTGATCCCGCCCGCTGAATTTGATGTCGAACGCCTTGGCGAAGTTCTGCCCGAGGTTGTGGCTCGTCCCAGCCTGCAGCGCCTTCCCGTCCTGCATCAGCGCCTCGATGCAGTACGTCGTGTCGGCCCCGGGGAACTTCTCGCTGTCCGTCTTCGCCCCCTTGATCACCGGGATCGCCAGCACGTCCTCCGTGAACGCCGCGTACACGTCCAGCATCTTTAGCGTCTCGGCCTGCGCCTCGTCGGCCGTCTCGTGCGCCGTGTGCCCCTCCTGCCACAAGAACTCCGCCGTCCTCAAAAACAACCGCGTGCGCATCTCCCAGCGCATCACGTTGCACCACTGGTTGATCAGGATCGGCAGGTCGCGGTAGCTCTGCACCCACTGCGCGTACATGTGGCCGATCATCGTCTCGGACGTCGGCCGAATGACCAGCGGCTCCTCGATCGGGCTCGCGGGCCGCAGCCCCGTGCCGCTCGGATCCTTCTCAAGCCGCGAGTGCGTGACGACGGCGCACTCCATCGCGAACCCCTCGACGTGTTGCGCCTCCTTCGCGAGAAAGCTCTGCGGGATCAGCAGCGGGAAGTACGCGTTGACGTGCCCCGTCTCCTTGAACCGCGCGTCCAGGTCACGCTGGATCGCCTCCCAGATCGCGAACCCCTCGGGCCGGATGACCATGCACCCCCGCACCGGCGAGTGGTCGGCGAGCTGCGCCGCCTTGATCACGTCGATGTACCACTGCGAATAATCCTCGGCACGCGTCTTGATGTTCTTGGCCATGGGACGGGGGATGGTAACGGCAACCCTTTTCCGACGCACGCGACCGGGAAGAGACTCCTGCTCCAGCTCAAGTCTGACCACCGAGCGTGCTCAGTTCAGTGAGGTACGTCTCCCGCCCCACAGCGTCCGATAAACCCGATCGCGGCAATCGCACCGACATCGCACGCTCACTTTAATGTCCTTCCCCCTCCCCCCTGCCGATATCCCCCCCGGAGGCCCCCGACACTCATGACCCGCACGCTCCCCCTCTTCGCCCTCTCGCTCGTCCTAA
This sequence comes from Tepidisphaeraceae bacterium, assembly GCA_035459845.1. Classification (GTDB taxonomy): domain Bacteria; phylum Planctomycetota; class Phycisphaerae; order Tepidisphaerales; family Tepidisphaeraceae; genus DASPKW01. The sequence continues at coordinate 3,303 of DATHXE010000808.1, forward strand.
CCCTCCCCGCGCGCGCCGACGACCCTGCCACCGCCGGCGCAGCCGCCCGCGGCGCGCTCGAGGTCGTCAGCGCGATCGCCTCCGGCGACTACCCCGCCGTCGTCGACCGCACCGTCGACGCCGCCGTCACCGACGTCGGCGGCCGCGACCAGGCCATCGCCGCCCTCCGCGACGGCATCGCCAACCTCCGCAAGCGCGGGGCCACGATCCGCAACGTCGGCGTCGGCACCCCCGGCGCCCCAGCCACCGAGGGCACCAACACGTTCGTCGTCGTCCCGACCACGCTCGAACTCGGCACGCCCCAGGGCCGCCTGCTCGCCCGTTCCTACCTTCTGGGCGTCTCCCCCGACGCCGGCAAGACCTGGAAGTACGTCGAGGGCGCCGCCGTCGGCGACCCCGCCGTCCGCGCCAAACTCCTGCCCAAGCTCCCGCCCGCCCTCAAGCTCCCCAGGATCGCCGCCCCCGAACCCCTCCCCGCCGAAAAGCCCGCCACCACCACCGCGACCACCCTCCCCACGACGCGCCCCGCCAAGTGAGACACCGGCCCTCGCAGGGTGGGCTCCGGGAGCGCCGGACTTCGTCCGAGCCCGGGGGAACCCGCGCGCGTTACGAACGACTTGCCACGTGACAATCCGCGCATCGTGCTATACTGCCGCCACCCCAACCCGGAGCCCCGCATGACCCGCCTCCTGCTGCTCGGCCTCGCGCTCCTCCCCGCCTGCCCCGCCGCCGCCTGCCTGAACGACCGCCAGGTCCTCGTCGCCGAGAACGAGTTCAAGTCGTCGTACCTCAAGAAGGACGAGCCCCGCATCCGCGTCTCGACCGGCGGCTGGATCGCGGTCGGCGCCGGCGCAGCCCTCCTCATCGCTACCCCCCTGCTCCTGATCAGCAGGAAGCGCTGATCCCGCCTTCGGGCGCACCACGCCGGGTTCGGAGATGAAAGCGACGCCCCGGATTCCCCCGCGCTCGACTACACGTCATATGAAAAGGGAAACCCCGCCCAATCGCCGCCACGCCGTCCTCAAATCGACGATCATCGGCGGCTGCCTCGGCCTCATCGCCGCCGCCTTCCTACCGCGCAGCACCCTCTCCCTCAGCCGACCCGAGCAGGTCCCGCTCCCCCACCAGATCGCCAAATTCCCCGGCGGCATCGCCCTGCGCTTCTCGATGGTCCACGATGTGATCCACGAGCGATTCCCCAAGCACGGCCCCGCCTACTACCGCCATCGCAACCAACTCGTCACCGCCCAACTCGCAAAACTCGGCGGCATCGACTCCGCCCGGACCGCCGCCGACCTACAGTGGCGCTTGATGGACGACCTGGCCGTCGGCCACGTCCACCTGGGCGAGTTCGACCAGGCCATCGCCGCCGCCCGCGACAAACTCGAGCGACAGCAGGCCCTCAACATCACCGGCCCCCACCTCTACCCCACGTACGCCAACCTCGGCACCGCGATGATGATCCAGGCGATCGTCCGGATGTCCGCCCCGACCGCCGACGACGCCGCGAAGCTGAAGGCGAGAACCGAGCTCACCGAGAGCCTCGTTTGGATCAAGAAATCGATCGAGATCAACCCCCAGGCCCATTTCGGCCGCGAGGTCTGGCAGGTCGTCCTTGGGGAGTTCCTGTTGGCCGCGATGGACAACCCGAACCTGCTCGCGACGCACGACATGGTCGGCCACAAGCTCGCCGCCAATGCGTTCGCCGTGCAGACGGGTGCGGTGGACGACTTCAACGTCAAGACCGGCCGGTCGGTCCGCAGCCACCTTGAAAACGAATCGCAATCCGGGCCCGAGATGCGAGAACTGCTTCGCCGTTCGATCGCCGATCTCGGACTGAATCTGGAGAAGGGCGAACGCCGCAGTCCCTCCCAACCCGAGCGCGCGCCGTTCGACGAGCCCACGCTCGCAATCGTCGGCATGTGGCGGTACGGGGGCGGGGCCAACGTCCACTTCTCGCTGGCCCTCGCCGAAATCATGAACCGCGTCGGTCAGCCGTACATCGCGTGGGCCGCGTTCGAGCGAACGATCCGCCTGATCGAGTCGTCCGGCCTACCCGCCGAGGCCCGCCAGTCACTCGCCAAGCACTGCCACGAGCGCCAATCTGGCCTGTCCGACAGTTACAGCACTCGTGAGCCGCCCGCCGCCCTCCGCGCCGCCTTCGACGCCGAACTCAAAGCTGGCCTAGATTATCAAGCCGTCTACCAGAAGTACGAGGCCGACCGCATCGCCGCCGGCGCCTCGATCGACGACCCGAACTTCTACGACGCGTTCCTCGCCGCCCACGGTGACATCGCCACCGCGCCCGGCGTCGCCGACTTCCGCACTTACGAGTCAGGCCTCCAGAACAGCTACGTCCCCTTCACTCTCGCCGGCGCAGGCCTGTGTGGCTTCTGCGCCGCCGTCGAAGCCCGCATCAAGCGCCGTGGCGCCCCGACGACCCAGTAGCTCAACATTCCGATGTTGAGGAGAAGCGCGGCATATCGTCCGCGCATTTCGCGACCGACGCGGCGGCGACTGTCGCGCGATGGACGTTTCTCCCCGACTATCGCCATTCGAAGTTCCGAGCCGTTCCTCAACATCGGAATGTTGAGCTACATCATGCCTTCGCGTTTCACGTTTCCCGCTAACCCCAACGCTCCCCTCACTCACAAGTATCACCCCCCATGCCCAAGCAGTGGAAATGCGCCGTCGTCGGTACAGGCGTCGTCGGCGAATGGCACGTCCGCCTGATCCCCAAACTCCCCAACTGCACCCTCGTCGCCGTGTGCGACCTCCTTCCCGATAAAGCCAAGGCGACCCTCGACCGAAACAACGTCGCAGGCGTCCCCGTCTACGCCGACGTCCGCGACCTCCTCCGCCACCACCCCGACCTCGACGTCGTCCACGTCTGCACGCCGTCCGGCGACCACATGGGCCCCGTCCTCACCGCCCTCGAGGCCGGCAAGAACGTCATCTGCGAAAAGCCGCTCGAGATCGCGCTCGACCGCATCGACGCGATGATCGCCGCATCCAAGGCAAGCGGCGCGCGCCTCGCCGCCATCTTCCAGAACCGCTGGAACGACGCCAACCGCGCCATCAAGGCCGCCGCCGACGAACAACGCTTCGGCCAACTCGCCTGGGCCGGGTGCTTCACCCCCTGGTACCGTCCCGACAAGTACTACGACGAGGGCGGGTGGCGCGGCACGTGGCGCCTCGACGGGGGCGGCGCCATCATGAACCAGTCCGTCCACGCGATCGACCTCCTCCAGTGGGTCGTCGGCCCCGTCCGCTCCGTCTCCGCCTACGCCGCGTTCCAGCCCGCCGAGCGCATCCACAAGCAGATCGAGGTCGAGGACATCTGCTCGGTCGCCCTCCAGTTCGAGAACGGCGCCTTCGGCACCATCATGGGCACGACCGGCATGTTCCCCGGACAGCCCCCGCGCCTCGAGATCGGCGGAGACAAGGGCACCGCCGTCTCCGAGGCCGGCCTGAAGATGTTCCACTTCGCCGAGCCCCGCCCGGCCGACCAGGACCTCCTCGACCGCCTCGCCCCCCCGCCGCCCGAGTTCGTCAAAAGGAAGCTCGTCGCCCAGGGCGGCGACGCCCTCTTCAGCTCCCTCAACTTTAACAAGCCCGGCGGAACCGCGGGCGGCTCCTCCAACCGCGACGTCGGCACCGACTTCCACGCCCGCAACATCCTCCACATCCTGGGCGCGTGGGAAGAAGGCCGCGACGCCGAGACCTCCGGCCCCGAGGCCCGCAAGGCCGTCGCCATCATCCTCGCCATCTACGAGTCCGCCCGGCGCGGAGGCGCGCCCGTACCGGTGAAAAGCTGACCCCCAGGATGTCTCACGCCCCTCTCATCCCCCCGGGCGACAATCCCATTTGCGGACGCCACCCCGGCGGGTAAACTTCGCCTCGTCGCCGGCGCGACGCTTCCGACCGACGTCGGGTTCGTCAGCCAGTAGTCGTCGCCACGTCTTACCGCCCGAACGCTTGCCGCCCGGCCGTGCCCCCCGGCACGACCCGTCACGCGGCCCGCCGGGTCGAAGGGCCTCCCAACCATGTTCGGGTCGAATCGCCAGTTCACACTCATCGGCGGCGGCGTCATCCTCGTCCTGATCGTCGTCGTGTTTCTCACGCGTTCCTCCGTCCCGTTTCACAGTGACCCCGAGATCGCCAAGATCGAAAAGCTGGAGCGGGCCGGCGACGCCAAAGGCCTGGCCGAGGCCGTCAAATCTCACCCGCGCGAGGACGTCGCCAATCGCGCCATGACCGCCTTGGCCCACGTCGCCAAGCAGGACGCCCTGACCGAGCTCCAGGCGCTGCTTTCCGACCCCCGGGTGTCGGTCCGGGCCACCGCCGCCGGGCAGTACGGCAGTCTCGCCCCGCGCGGGCAGGTCGGGCCGCTCGTCGCCGCCTTCAAGGACGAGAAGGACCCCCGGGTCAAGGCCGCCATCGCCAACGCGCTCGGTCAGAATCAGGGCTGGGACGGCGTCGCCCCGCTGATTCCCGCACTGGACGACCCGAATAGTCAGGTGCGGACCGCTGCCGCCAACGCCGTGCTCAGGATCACCGGCCTGCGCCCCGACCTCGGCAAGTCGCCCGCCGATCGCAAGCGCGCCATCGCCTCGCTCAACGCCCGCATGGTCAGCATGAAGACCGGGTACGACGCCTACTGGAATTCCGACCGATCCAAGGAGAAAAAATGACGCGCCTTCCTTCCCAACCCCGCCGCACGTCCGGGTTTACGGTCGTCGAACTGCTCGTGGTCATCGGCATCATCGCCCTGCTGATCACGATCCTGGTTCCCACGATCTCCAAGGCCCGCGCCGCCAGCAAGACCACGGTCTGCGCGTCAAACCTTCACCAGATCTTCCAGGCGGGGCAGACCTGGGCCCTCGAGAACGGCAACCCCATGCCCGGCTCCGGCTGGGTCGGGTGTGTCATCCAACAGGGCGCCAAGGGAGTCACCAAGTGCCCCGAAGGCGACCTGAGCAACGTCGACCCCGTCGCCGCCCCTCCGACGGACGAACTCACCCAGATCGCCGCAGGGTACAGCGTCTACATCAACGACACCAAGTACTCAATCCCCTGCGTGCCCGGCCAATGGGCTCTGGCCGAAAACGTGAGCTCCAACTCCTTCGAACTCAGCTTCGAAGACCAGGCCAACGCCGGCGGCGGCGACATGAGCTACAACAATGTCCGCCTCAAGTTCACCGACAACGGCAACGGCACGATGACCATCGAGGTCAAACCCTCGTTCGGTGGCTACTCCAGCAACCTGCTCGACCCCCAGGGCGCGACCATCATGACCAACATCGGTCAGAGCGCCGGTGCCGCGAACATCGGCAAGTCCTTGCCCAACATTCCGATCAACTATTCCGGCTCCTCCTTCTCCAATTACGGCGTGAACAAGAACGCCGGCGACATCTACGGCAAGTCCGACAAGGTCTACGGCCTGGATTACGTCCGCTCCGTCGTCGACCCCGCCCTCGACGACTGGAAGAATAACGCTTCCACCCAGTTCCCCATCGACGACCAGGGCACGCTCACCTTCGCCCGTCACAACCGCAAGGCCAACGTCCTTTACGGCGACGGCAGCGTGAAGCTCGAAGCCGTCTCGGGCGTCGAGCTCAACCCGGCCGCCGTCGGCCTCAATGGCGAGACCAATCGCGACGTCTACTGGGAACTCGGCAAGTAACGCATGGCGAACGCGTCAATCTGGCCATTACGAGCAACCCGCTCCCATTCCGGAGCGGGTTTTTCGTTCCGCGGCACGAACCACGGCATCCCGGCACACCCTTTGATAAGGTCGAGTCACCCATTTACCAGGAGGTTTCCATGGGCTCCGAAGATCAAGTCGCCGGGAAGATCAAGCAGGTCAAAGGCAAGGCCAACGACATCGCCGGCGCCGCCAAGGGCGACGTCGGCCAACAGATCAAGGGCAAGGTCCAGAAGGTCGTCGGGAAGGTGCAGGAAAAGCTGGGCAAAAACGCCCGCTGACCCTCGCGCACCCCGAAGCGGCTTGGTCACCTCCGGTGACCATGTCCTCGGCCAATCAAAACACCCCCGGGCCGCGCCCAACGGCGCTCCCGGGGGTGTCGTTCGTTTCTAGTCGCTACGCAAACCACCCGCACCGAGACGCTCCTCCGCGTCTCCGTGCCTCCGTGGTGAACTTCCCCGTCATGCCCGCCCGTAAATGTACTCGTTCAGGAAGTGGATCTGTTGCTCGGCATTGCTCGCGTACTGGGCGTTCACGTCGCCCATCGAAATGATCCCGTGCAGCGCCCCCGCCGAGTCGCACACCGGCACGTGTCGGACGCGCCGCTGCTTCATGATCGCCGACACCTCGTCGAGGTCGTCGTCCGGCTGGCAGCAGACGACCTCGCGGGTCATCACGTCGCCCACCCGCACGCTGGCCGGCGGAACTTCCTGCGCCACCACGCGCTGCAGCACGTCGCGCTCGGTGAACATCCCCACCACCCGCCCCTCGTCCATCACGACCAGCGCGCCGATCTTGTGCTGGTTCATCTTCCGCGTCGCGTCGAGCACCGTCGACTCGCGCCCGATCGTGTGGAGCAGCTCCCCCTTGACCGTCAAGACATCTTGCACCGTGGGCATGAAAACCTCCCGCGTCTGATTGGAGCGCCATTCTTCCGAGGCACAAAGGGGCCCGCTGAAGGACCCCAGACATGAGGCTTTCCACTATACCCACCCTGCTTCAGCGGACGCAACATTGTGAATTAATTATCTATCTTTCCCACAGCCCCTTGCGCGCCACTCGTCAATCCCCATCACCCGCCCGACCTTCCCTTCCGCGCGCAAATCCCTAGAATCACCCCATGAAATCCGCCCCGGCCCGTCCCGCCACCCCCCGCCACCGCGCCCCCACGGTCGCCATCGTCGGCCGCCCCAACGTCGGCAAGTCTTCCCTCCTCAACGCCTTGGTCGGCAAGCGCATCTCCATCGTCCAGGACATGCCCGGCGTCACCCGCGACCGCATCGCCACCTACCTCCCAATCGGCGACCGCTTCGTCGAGCTCGTCGACACCGGTGGGTACGGTCACGTCGACGTCGACAACCTCACGGAACACATCAACCACCAGATCGAGCTCGCCATGGCCAAGGCGGACCTCGTCCTGTTCGTCGTCGACTGTTCGGCCGGCCTGACCTCCGCCGACAACACGATCGCCGCCCTCCTCCGCAAGAAGAACATCAAGACCCTACTGATCGCCAACAAGGCCGACGGCGCCTCCGCCGACCTCGCGCTGGGCGACTTCGCCCGCCTGGGCCTGGGCACACCCCTGGGCGTCTCGGCGATGAACGGCCGGAACGTCTCCGACATCACCGACCGCGTCAGCGCCACCATCGACCTGTCCAACGCCCCCACCGAGATCCCCGACCCCGAGATGCTCGTCGCCATCGTCGGCAAGCGCAACGCCGGCAAGTCGACCCTCGTCAACGCGATCGCCCACCTCTACGAGGGCGACGGCGACCGCGTCATCGTCTCCGAGGTCCCCGGCACCACCCGCGACTCGGTCGACGTCCGCTTCGAGAAGGACGGCAAGTCCCTGATCGTCATCGACACGGCCGGCGTGCGCAAAAAGCGCCACATGGTCAACAACGACATCGAGTTCTACTCGTTTCACCGGGCCGAGCGCTCGATCCGCCGGGCCGGCGTCGTCCTCCTCCTCATCGACGCGACCCAGCCCGTCTCCGAGCCCGACAAGAAGCTCGCCCAGTACGTCCACGACCAGTTCAAGCCCGTTGTCATCGTCATCAACAAGTGGGACCTCGCCAAGGAGCAGCTCCGCGCCAACCGCAAGGACGGCGACCAGCTCCGCGACGAGGACATCATGGAGGAGTTCCGCAAGTACCTCGACGCCGAGCTCCGCCGCCTCGACTACGCCCCGATCGCGTTCGTCACGGCCAAGGACGGGAAGAACGTCCAGGTCGTCGTCGACCTCGCCCAGCATTTGTTCCGCCAGTCGCTCGAGCGCGTCACCACCGGCCGCCTGAACACCGCCATCCGCGCGATCATGACCGAGCGCCCGCCGTCCACCCCGTCCGGCCGCCGCGCCCGCATCTACTACGCGACCCAGACCGACGTCGCCCCGCCCACGCTCGTCCTGTTCGTCAATAACCCCGACTACTTCGACGAGCGGTACCAACGGTTCATCGTCAACCGCATGCGCGACCTGCTCCCGTATCCCGAAGTGCCGATCAAGCTCCACTTCCGTGCCCGCGCCCAAGGCGAGGCCCGCAAGGCGAAATCAATCGAGCTGACCGCCCCGGGCGAAGAGTCCGGCGCCGCCCCCGGCGAGGCCCCGGTCGAAACCCGCCCCGCCCGCGTGCGCACCAGCGAGCGGCAGAAAAAGGCCGACGCCGACAAGGCCAGGAACAAGCCCAAGCGCCGCAGCACCGCCGGCCAAAAGTCCCGCTTCGCCAAGCGCCCGTCGCGCAAGTCCACCAAGAACAAGGGCTCGCGCAACCGGCGGTAACCACCTCTCGCGCCGATCGTGGAGCGCGATTGTTTAGCCGCGACCCGCAGGGCAAGCGACAGCGCCGCCCGTAGGAGAGCGCGTCGAGTGCGACCGGGCGTCAGACACGGGTATCGCCCTGCGGGCGGTACCCATGCCACGAAAGGCGCCCTTACGCGCCTCACTTCGTCCTCGCGTTCCGCGCGAACATCAGGCGCACGCGCCACCGCCACGCCCAGATCCACGAACCGCGCCCGCCGCGCCGCGCGATCGCCGTCGCGCCCATGAGGAACACCCGCCGCATCGTCGGTTGCTGGCCGAACTCCTTGTAGCCCGCGACCGCCGTTTCCATCGCGCCGCGCGCCCGCGAGAACGCGACGTTCGCCGCGCCGTCGGCCGCCGCGCACATCGCCGCCGTCACGTCGTACACGAACTGCCGCTGTTGCGGCTGCGCCTCCCGCGACACCCCGTCCAGCCGGCTCCGCGCGCTCGCCGTCTGCCCCGTCCACGCCTCGTCCAGCGCCTGCCACAGCAACAGCGCGTCCCGGCAGTGGTCGGCCGGCAGTTGAAGCCCGGCCAGCGTCACCGCCCGCGCCGCCGCGATATCGCCCAGCGCCAAATACGCCTCGGCGATGTTCGCCACGATCCACCCGCCCACGTCGGCGCGGCTCTGCCAGTCCGCCATCCACGCCAGCGCCCGCCGCGGCTGCCACGTGTCGATCAGCGCCGCCCCGACCGTGCCCCAGATGAGAACGTCGTCGCGCACCCATCCGGCGTTCTGCCGCAAAAACGCGTCCAGCGCCGTCCGCCGCAGGTCGACCCACAGCGCCTCGACGTACCCGACCGCCAGCATCCGCACGTTTTCGGACAGCTTGCCGTCCGGCGCCACGGCCTCCTCGCGCAGCCGGTCGACGCGCGCCTGGAAGACGTGGCCCGCGTCCGCCAGCGCCATCTCCCCGCCGAAGAACCGCGCCAGCCCGGCCCGCTCCGCCGGCTCACACGTCACGTGCCACATCGCCCGGTCGGCGTCCTCCGCCCACCCCACACTCGCCATCGCTCCCAGGGCGATCTTGAGCGGCATGCGGTCCAGGTCGGGCGCCCGGCACAGATCGCCCATCGCCGCCACTGCCTCCTCCTGCGAATCCTGCCGGCAGGCCAACTGCACCCGCCGCGACTGCGTCAGCGACCCGCGCTCGTGCGGCAGCACCACATCCAGCACGCGCGCGGCCTCGTCGACCGCCCCGCCCGCGAGCTTGAGGTCGAACAGCCCGTACGCCGCGAACGCGTACGTCGGGTCCAGTTCCAGCGCCCGCCGGTACGCCGCCATCGCCTTCCCCGCCTGTTCGAGGCGCTCGTGCGCGTCGCCCAGCAGCCCCCACGCGCCCGGTGCCAGCGGGGCCGTCTCGGTCAACTGTTCCGCCGCCTC
>DATHXE010000809.1:0-4761 GCA_035459845.1 Tepidisphaeraceae bacterium
AGGCCACGCGCGAGCTGGTCAAGGAAGGCTTCACCGTCCTGGCGTACAGCAGCGACGACCCGCGCGCCGCCGTCCGCATCAAGGAGGCCGGCGCCGCCAGCGTCATGCCCGCCGGCAGCCCGATCGGCTCGGGCCAGGGCATCGTCAACCCACTCGCCGTCTCCCTCTGCCTCGAGCTCCTCAAGGACGGCGACCCGACCTACCCCGTCATCGTCGACGCCGGCGTCGGCACCGCGAGCGACGTCGTCCACGCCATGGAACTCGGCGCCGACGGCGTGCTGCTCAACACCGGCATCGCCCACGCCAAAGACCCAGTGAAGATGGCCCACGCGATGCGCCACGCGCTGGAGGCGGGGCGGCTGGCGTACCAGTCCGGGCGGATCCCCAAGAAGCGCTACGCGACGGCGTCGTCCCCCTTCGAAGGCGTCATCAGCTACATCCCGGGTGAATGATCGAGTCGATGCGCAGTTCGCGAGTTCGCGCTGTCCGCAATGCCAAGGGGGGCGCGGTGTGCTCACTTCAGTGAGCATGCCGAGGCCCCTGACGATCGTTGAACGAACCCGGCGCGTCCCGGTATGGTTCGGTGGACGACGATCTCTCACCCCGACGACGGAACCGCCCGCATGTTAAAAAAGCTTGCCACCCTCCTCCTCGGCGCCGCCCTCTACGCCGCCCCCGCGCTCGCCGACGACAACTGGCCCCAGTTCCGCGGCCCCACCGGGCAAGGCCTGACCGACTCCCAGAACCTCCCCACCACCTGGGCCGAAGACAAAAACGTCAAGTGGAAGGCGCCCATCAAGGGCCGCGGGTGGTCGTCGCCGGTCGTCTGGGGCAACCAGGTTTGGATCACCACCGCCGACGACGCCGGCCGCGACCTCTTCGTCCTCTGCTTCGACAAGGAGACGGGCAAGGTCGTCCACGACGTCAAGCTCTTCACCGACCCGGCCCCCAACCCGATCTTCCGCAAGTTCAACACCTACGCTTCCCCCACGCCGGTGATCGAGGAGGGGCGCATCTACGTCACGTTCGGCGCCGCCGGCACCGCCTGCCTCGACACCAAGTCCGCCAGCGTGATCTGGGAGCGGACCGACATCAAGATCAACCACTACCGCGGCGCCGGCTCGTCGCTCTTCGAGCACCAGGGACTGCTGTATCTGAACTTCGACGGCTCCGACGCCCAGTTCATCGTCGCGCTCGACAAGCAGACCGGCAAGGACGTCTGGCGCGTCGCCCGCTCGGTCGACTACGCCGACCTCGACGCCACCGGCAAGCCCAAGGCCGAGGGCGACCTCCGCAAGGCGTTCTCCACCTGCCGCCTCGCCCCGGTCAACGGCCAGCCCGCGATCATCTCCGTCGGGGCCAAGGCGACGTACGCGTACGAGCCCAAGACCGGCAAGGAGATCTGGCGCCTCGACCACAAGGACTGGCACTCGGCCGGCGCCGTCCCGGTCATCGGCGACGGCCTGATCTACGTCGCCCCCGGGTATAGCAAGGCCGGTCTGCTCGCGATCAAGGCCGACGGAACCGGCGCCTTGCCGCCCAGCGGGATCGCCTGGAAGGCCCCGGCCGCCAACGCCCCGAACAAGCCCAGCCCGCTCCTCCACGACGGCCTGCTCTACACGATCAGCGACGGCGGCTTCGCGACCTGCTGGGACGCCAAGACCGGCGCCGAAATCTGGAAGCAGCGCCTGGCCGACAACTTCTCCGCCGCCCCCATTGCCGGCGACGGCAAGATCTACTTCTTCGGCGAGAAGGGCAACACGTTCGTCATGGCCCTGGGCCGCGAGCCCAAGCTCCTGGCCACCAACAAGCTCGCCGAGGGCTGCATGGCCACCACCGCCGTCAGCGGCAAGGCCCTGTTCGTCCGCACGACCGTCAAGGAAGGCGGCGCGCTGTACCGGATCCAAGAGTAGCACCGGTCGCGGGCGTCGCACGTCAGATTCGGTGCGCAGCGGTCGTCTGGGCGACGAGGAACCAATATGCCCGACGATCAAACCGCCGCGGGGGAAATCGAGGTCCGCACCGCCGTCCCCGACGACGCCGAGGGCATGCTCGCCTGCTTCCGCGAGATCCTGGTCGAGCCGGGCATCGGCGTGATGACCGAGCCCGACGAGTTCACGTACACGACCGACGACGAGCGCAAGCTGATCGCCGGCCTGGCCGCCGACCGGAACGGCACGTTCGTCGTCGCGATCGCCGGCGGGCGCGTCGTCGGCACGCTCAGCTGCCTGGGCGAGAAGCGCCGCGCCCGCCGACACGTCGCCAGCATCGGCATCTCGATCCGGCGGGAGTTCCGCGGGCACGGCGTCGGCACCCGGATGATGCGTGCGGCAATCGACTGGGCCCGCCAGAGCGACGTCATCCGCCGGCTCGAACTGAGCGTCTTCGCCGAGAATTCCGCCGCGATCCGGGTCTACGAAAACGTCGGCTTCGCCGTCGAAGGCCGCCGCCCCCGCGCCGCCTTCCGCGAGGGCCGGTTCATCGACGACCTGATCATGGGCATGTGGGTCGGCTGACCTGCCGCGCTCAGCTACTTTGCGTCTTTGCGGCTCCCACCGGTCTCCCGATAATGCCCCCATGCGCCTCACAGGTGAATACGTCCTCGACCTCGACGCCACGGCCCGCGCCAAGGTCGGGCCCACGCGCGACCGCTTCCTGACCGAGGCCGGGTACGAGCAGGCGATCGCCCGGTTCGTCGCCGACAACCAGGAGGCGCTGGCGACCACGCGCCTGACCGTCACGGCCGAGGCGATCACCCTGCAAACGGCCGAAGGCGCCGAGCAGTTCGCGATCCGGCGCTATACCGAGAAGAAGGGCCGCACGGTGCTGGTGATCGACTGGTACGGCGAGGACGAGACCTTCGACGTCGACTTTATCGACGGCGGCTCGGTCCACCTCGCGAGCGAGGAGAACGAGTTGTCGGAGTACGTTTGGAAGAAGGCCTGACGGTGTCGGGCGCCACGGCCACGCGCCGGGCGGCGCGCGAAGTGATCCACCGGACGACGGGCGGCGCTACGCGCGGAAAAAAAAAACGCGTCGGCCGGGGTGGTGGCGAGGTAAGGTGAGGAGCGAGCAGACGTTGGGCCGATTCGGAGGGTGGGGAAAGCGGTACAAACCGGTACGAAGCGGTACTTTTCGGTACCGATTCGGATCTTTGATCGATCGGGTCGGGTGGGATGTCAAAGAGCGCTTGCGGTCACCATTACGGGCGGTGTCACGCCGGGGTGGTCGCGGGCGCGCACGGGTGTGGGGTAGGGGTGCGGGAATGCATAAGTATTTGTTGGATTGGTCGGGCGAGGGCGTAGCGCGCTGGCGGTGCCGGTGGCGCACTGGAGTCATTGCCCCCCTTTGCGCGCAGGGGGCCGTACTCGCGTGGCCGTGGCGCCCAACACCGATCATCCGCGCGAGATCGCGCCTTTCTTCCGCACCACGAGCACCCGCCCGGGGAAGTGCCGCCGGCGCGCCCCCGCGGCGTCCCGCGCCATCGCGACCAGTCGCGCCACGACGGCCGGCGACACGTCGTCCGCCGGCGCCCCGCGGCCCACTAGCCACCGCCGCGCCGCCTCCTCCGCCAGCACGTCGGGCAACCCCACCAACTCCGCCGCGCGGAACGACTCCGCCAGTACCGGCGTCGCCTCGCGCACGCGGTCGCCCAACTCGCGCATCGCCTCGCCGAGTTCGACGAACGACGCCACGAGCACCGGCTGCGCCGCCAGCACGTGCCGCAATCGCCCGCGCAGGTATTCCGCCGACGCGTTGGTCGAATCCTCGCGCCACGTTTGACCCATCCCGCGCAGGTACTCCCTCAACTGCTGCGCCCGCGCCCCGAGTAGTGGCCGGACGATCCGTAGCCCGCCCACGCGCGCGTCCGCGCGCATTCCGCCGAGGCCCGCGATGCCGCCGGACCGCAGCAACCGGTGGAGCACCGTTTCGGCCTGGTCGTCCGCGTGATGGGCGAGGAGCACGCCCGCGAGCCGGTGCCGCTCGCACGTCCGCCTAAATAGCTCGTGCCTGAGCCGACGGAACCGCGCGCTCAGATTTTCCGGCAGCGGCCCGCACTCCCGCTCGACTTCAGGCCGTCTGGCGATCGTCAGCGGCACGTCCAGCCCCGCGCACAAGCCCGCCACGAACGCCGCGTCCGCCGTGCTCCCACCCCCGCGCGTCTCGTGATCCAAGTGCACCGCGTGTACGGTGACGCCCCGCGCCGCGGCGAGCCGCAAGAGCGCCACCGAGTCCGCCCCGCCGGACACGCCGACCGCCCACGGGCCATCAACCGGAAGGGGGGTGAACGGGAGATCGTGCACAAGCTATGATCTTACGCGACGTCTGCGCTCGGCGCGCGCGCGTCGGGTGCCATGCCCTCGCGAGCCGCCAACGGACTCGGTTCGCGGATCGGCGTGATCGGCTCGCGTGGGCATGCCCCGGAAGCTCGGATTCGAAATCGGACGCCGCTGGGGCATGCCTACGCCCGCGGATTCGCTGGTTCGGATGACGGGAGTCGATCGGCCGCGGGCGAAGGCATGGCACCCGATCACCGCGAACGGAGCAATCGATGCGATACCCCGTCATTACCATTCTCGCGTGCGCCCTCAGCACGTCCGCCCTCGCCGACCCGCCCAAACCCGCCGCGCCGAAGGACGACGCCGTCGACGCCCTCCTCCAATCCGCCAAGCCCGCCGCCCCTGGCAAATCCGAGGCACTCCCCAAAGGCGGCGGCGAATCGTCCCCCCTCAAGCCCAAAGCCGACAACCCCCAGGGCTG
>DATHXE010000810.1:0-13710 GCA_035459845.1 Tepidisphaeraceae bacterium
TCGTCGTCCCGCAGCACGATCGGCGACCCCGTGTGGGTCGTCAGCGTGACCCGCTGGTACGACTTGCCCATGATTCCGCCCAACTGCGTGACGCGCCACGCCTCGAGTTTGATGTCCCGGACGTCCGCGAACCGGACGGTCCGCGATGCGCCGCCCTCCTGCTTGATCAGGCCGTGCTCGTGAACGAGGTACGTCGTCTTCGTCGCGGCCAACTTCACGAACCCGAAGATGATCACCCCGATCCCGGTCGCGCCGCCGAGGACGGTCGCGAAGTACCCGACGTTCCCGGCGAACAGCGGCACGACCGCCGACACCGCGGCGAGCACCACACCCGTGATCAATATCCCCATCGCCTCGCCCCTCGACGGCTTCCGCTCGAAAACCAGTGTCCCGAGATCCGCCGCCCCTGCCGAACTCTCAACAGCCATGACTCCTGCTCCGCTCGTATGCGCCCGGCCCCGATCCAGCCCCGCCGGCACCGGCGCGACACGTCATTGACCGACCGCATTATTTTCCCGCTCGGCAGGAACCGCAAGCGTCGCCGTCGTCCCGTCACCCAGTTTTGATTCGAGCGAAAACCTCCCCCCGCACCGCTCGGCCACCAACCGCACGAGAAACAGCCCCAGCCCCATCCCCTTGCCCGGCTCCTTGGTCGTGTAAAACGGCTCGCCCGCGCGGCGGACCTCCTCCTCCGTCATCCCGGTCCCGCGGTCCTGGACCGCGAAGCTAATCCACCCGTCGTCCCGACCGATCGCCAGCGTGACGCCCGTCCCGTTCGGCGACGCGTCGAACGCGTTGCGCAGCAGGACCAGCAGCGCCTGTTCGACCGCCCGCGCGGACGCCGCGACCACGCCCTCGCGCTCGCCCTGCACGTATAGCCGTTTGGCCTCCTCGGGTCGCACCTCGCCCCGCAGGTATTCGACCACTTCGCTCACCGCCGCCGACCCGCGGTTCGCCGCGTCCGCGATCCCGACCCGCATCCGCTGCAGGATCACCCGGCACCGGTCCACCTCCCGCCGGATCAACTGCGCGTCATCCCGGACGACCGCGTCCCCGCCGGCCGCCACTTCCAATTCCTTGGCGACCACCGCGATGGTGCCCAGCGGCGTGTTCAGCTCGTGGGCCGCGCCGGCCGCCAGCGTCGTCAGGCTCGCGAGCCGCTCGCTTCGCGCGGCCTGCTCGCGCGCCTCGCGCAGCTCGATTTCCCGCTGCCGCAGTGACGTCTCGATCCGTCCGATGAATACCGCGATCAGCACGCACACGAGCACCAGCGCCAGCCAGTGCCCCGACCCCTCCACCCAGAACGGCGCCCCGCTCAGGTCGAGCGGCAAATGCCACTTGAACATCAGCCCGTAACACGTCGCCGCCAGCGCGACGATCACCCACGTCCACCCCACCCCGATCGCGATCACCGCCATCGCGACGTGCACCAGGTACAGCACCGAGAATGGGTTTCGTGGCCCGCCCGTCAGGTACAACAGCGCCGTCAACGCCAACACGTCCTCGACCAGCACGGCCCGCACGAGCCACTCCGGCGGCCGGGGCCACCCCCACCGGCGGTTCATCACGAGCCCGGCGTTCGAAATGGCCGTGAATCCGATCACGATGCCGATCGGGAGAAGCGGCAGGTTGATCCCGAGCGGCCACGCGGCCACGAGCGTCGCCGCCACCTGCCCGATGACCGCCAGCCAGCGCAAACGTGCCAGGGCCGCCAATGCAATTTGCGGGTCATCCCCGGCAGGGGGGTGAACGGCCGGGGCGATTACGGCTGAGGCGCGGTCGGTCTCCACGGGGCTCCGAAAAAGTCCGTCAGCCGGACGGGCCGCGCGACAACCTGTCGCGAGCCCGTCCGGCTGACGGATTGTAATCGGATGGTCACCGACCAGCACTCAGCGCGGCTCTTCGTACCGCTCCGGGTCGTCGGTGGCGCCCTGGTTGTCGCATACCATCGCCATGCCGCTCGGCCACTGGGTCACGAAGAAGATGAACGCGACCGCGCCGGCGAACAGATTTGGCAGCATGGTGCCGGTCTGCAGGCACGCGTACAGCGCCAGCATCCCGCCGCCGACCGCGGTGATCCATGAGACGAGCATGCCGACCAGGTAGGTCTTCGGGGCAACGCACTCGCCTTCGTAGTACCCGTGGAACAACCGGCTGCGGAGGAAGATCGACGCCGGGATCGTGACGATCATCGTCGCCAGCACCCCGACGAACCACTTCCACCCCGAGTCGATGTTGACGTTCGGCGTCGCGCCCGCGAACTGCCAGATGACGAACAGAAAAGCGACAGCGGGGATCGCCATCAGCGCGAACCACGCACCCCACGCGTACTTCAGCGCGTTTTGCGGCGTCAGGGAAGACGCCTCGGGCTGACGGACGACGGTATCGGACGATTGAGTGATCAGCGTAGCCAAGGGAACCTCCGGTTCGAAGTCGAAGTTGCCTGTCCGCTGTTCCCCTTAACAACGCGCGTTCCACACGTAGCGTACGGTTTCACCAAAGTCGCCAGCAACTGAAAATCCGGCAACTTGCGCAGGTTTCGGTGATCGTGCACCCGTGACGTGCGAGTCATGCGCCCCGTCTCCGTCGCGCATTACGGGAGCTTCACCGCCGAACGCCAGCCCGCACTTCCCGGATCGCGGTAGGTCACGGTCGCCTCGCCCGCGCCCTTTAATACTTCCGCCGGGACTGTCGCGCTCAACCAAATTACCCGCAACGGCGGTTTCTGGTACCCGTGCGAGACGAGCTCTTTGCGAACGTTAGCCGGGATCTCCACCGACTCCGCGGCCGCGACGGGTAGCGGCCGCGATGGGAGGAACTCGATCGAATACCGGTCGGCGGCCGAGTCGGAATCGATCGCCCAGACGATCAGCGACAGCGTCATGCCGTCCGCGCCATTCTTCACGTCCGCCAACTGCACGCGCCGATCGTCCGAGATCACTGGGCGGTGCGCCACGCGCAGGTTCGGACTGCCCGCGTGCCGCAGCGTCAGTTCGTCGAGCCACTGACCGGTCTGGTCGGGGACCACGCGCGGCTCGTCGTCGCCGGGACGACCGAACGGTGCCATGAACGCGATCCGCTTGTGCACGGGGTCCGGCATCGACATCCGCCCGGCGTTCGGGTCGAGCTTCTTCTTGAAGAGGATCACGGCGCCGGGAATGCTGATCGCCAGGAAGCCGATGAGGAAGATCAGGTTGCTGCGCGTCTCGCGGGTCATCGGGCGCATTGTAGGGGAATCGGTGCGCCGTGAAGAGCGGTCGTGAGGCGCTCGCGCAATCGGTCCGGTCGTCGCAAACCTTCGTCGCGGGGCCCGTGTCAGTTCGCTTACACGGGACACGCGCTCAGCGCACGTTTCGCTCACGTCTATTCAGAATGCTACGCGACCGGAACGACGGGGCCGTTCCGCGTGCGCGTCACGTCGCCCCGACAAGAGGACTCCGCGCCATGAGAGTCGCCCTTCTCGCCGTCGTCGGTTTCGCGTCCGTCTGCTCCGGCTGCTTCGGCGGCGCTTCCACGCCCCCGCCCAAACCCGAGGCGACCGTCACCGTCACCAACAAGGACTACCAGGTCGACCGCCTGTTCACGGACGACCAGAAGAACTCGATCTACCGCTTCTACGACCAGGGCAACACGATCTACTACCTGACGCACCCGAGCGGCGAGAGCCGCGTGATCGCGACCGTCGAACCGCCCCCGGTTAGCTCTGGTGACGGAGGTGGCGACTTCATCACCACCTCCTCATATTGCCCCCCCGGCAGTCACGGTGGCCACAAGGGCGACGGCGGCGGCGGAGGTAAGGGCGGTGGTGGCGGTGGTGGCAAGTCGGGCGGTGGAAGCAGCGGCGGTGGTGGCGGTAAGGGTGGCGGAAGCAGCGGGGGGAGCGGCGGCGGCGGGAAACGTTAAAGCGCCCTCGGTTCCAACTAATCCCCTGAACAAGCCGGGGCAGAGTGCACGGGCTTCGCTCGAAGCACCGCCCTGGATCATCCGGTCTCCGCGCACCCATTCTCCCCCGCACTTTACATTTCCCCCCACCCCCGTAGAATGTCCGCCCCTTCTGGCAGCAGGGATTTGCTGCCGGCCCGAACCGATTGCGGCCACCCGATTTGCGTGGCCACCCGAGGAGAATAACGACCGTGGCCCATTCACTGTCCGCCAAGAAGCGCGTCCGTCAGAGCGAGAAGCGCCGCGCCCGCAACCGCGCCCGCAAGACCCTGATCCGCGACGAGGTCAAGGCCTTCACCGCCGCCATCACCACCGGCGACGTCAAGAAGGCCGAAGAACTCCTCCCGAAGGTCGCCCAGCGGCTCGACCGCACGGCCGCCAAGAACACGATCCACAAGAACGCCGCCGCCCGCAAGCGGAGCCGTCTGGCGAAGAAGCTGAACGCACTCAAGGCCGGCCGGATCGGCCCGAAGGCCGCCGCCGCCGCCGGTAAGGGCAAGAAGTCCGCCAAGGGTACCAAGGCCGCGACCGCCTAATCGCGGCCTCTCATCACGCCGTGCCCCGGATAGTTTTCCCCGGCACCCGGCATTAGGCATCCGTCCCCGCGCGCGGCAGGGGGGTCGCAAGACCCCCGCCCACCGGAGAGGATGCGTCATGCCGGGTGCCGGTCTGCGTTTATACCGATAGCCCCCGTTCAGCCGTCGCGGCCACGCGACGCCCTCAGACTCCTCGGAGCCTCCCATGGCCGAATCCTCCGTGATGGAAAAGATCGTCTCCCTCTGCAAGCGCCGCGGGTTCGTCTACCCCGCCTCGGAGATCTACGGCGGCTTGAACGGCTTCTGGGACTACGGCCCCCTCGGCGTCCTCCTCAAGAACAACATCCGCGACTGGTGGTGGCGGAACATGGTCGAGTGCCCGCCGATCGGCCCCGACGGGCACCCCGTCGACATGGTCGGCCTCGACTCGGCCATCATCCAGAACCCAAAGACTTGGGTCGCGTCCGGCCACGTAGGGGGGTTCAGTGACCCGATGGTAGACGATCGCGAGACCAAGCAGCGTTACCGCGCTGACCACCTGTTCACCGCGCCCGCGCGCGTCACTCGCAAGAGTGGGCAGGTGGACGACCTCGGCGTGTTTGCCGTCCTTTCCGGAGACGATGCGGTCGCCAACTTCGTCAAGCGCGTCGACAAGCTCGCCCGCAAGTCCGGCGGCGGGGAGGTCGTCGAGCCGGCGTACACCGACTTCGTGCCCTACACCAAGCTCTCGCCCGAGCAGCAGCAGAAAGTCACCGGGCCCGACGCGACGGCGCCCGGCACGCTCACCGAGCCGCGCGACTTCAACCTGATGTTCCAGACGTACGTCGGCGCGCTCCAGAGCGAGGATTCGAAAGCCTACCTCCGCCCCGAGACTGCCCAGGGCCAGTTCCTCAATTTCAAGAACATCGTCGACACGACCCGCGTGAAAATGCCGTTCGGCGTCGCGCAGATCGGAAAATCGTTTCGCAACGAGGTCACCCCCCGCAACTTCATCTTCCGCTCGCGCGAGTTCGAGCAGATGGAGATGGAGTGGTTCTGCGCCCCGGACGAGTCCCTGAAGTGGTACGAGTTCTGGCGCGCCGAGCGTATGAAGTGGTGGCTCACGCTCGGGATCAAGCCGGAGAACCTGATCTTCCGCGACCACGCGCAGGACGAGCTCTCCCACTATTCCAAGGCCACCGTCGACATCGAGTACAAGTACCCCTTCACCGCCCCCGAGTTCGGCGAACTCGAGGGCATCGCGCACCGCGGCGATTACGACCTCACCCAGCACTCCAAGCACTCGGGCCTGAAGCTCGATTACTTCGACCAGGAGCTCCAGCTCAAGCTGAAGGAGCAGGGGGCCTCCCCCGACGAGATCAAGGCCAAGAGCCGGTACATCCCCAACGTGATCGAGCCCGCCAGCGGCCTGACCCGCGCGGTGCTCGTGCTGTTGTGCGAGGCCTACAAGCACGTGCCCGGCCGGCAGGGGACTGAAGAACTCCTCTCGTTCAAGCCCCAGTTCGCCCCGATCAAGGCCGGCGTCTTCCCGCTGGTGAACAAGGACGGCATGCCCGAGGTCGCGGAGAAGCTCTACCTCGACCTGCGCAAGAAATTCACGTGCGAGTACGACGCCAAGCAGTCGATCGGCAAGCGCTACGCCCGGATGGACGAGATCGGCACCCCCTTCGCGATCACGGTGGACGGCCAAACCCTCCAGGACCAGACCGTCACCCTCCGCGAGCGCGACTCGATGGCCCAGGAGCGCGTCGCAATCGACAAGGTGCAGGCCTACCTGTCGGACAAGCTCGGTGCCTGAATCGGCATTCCGTCGCAATCGGAAACAGACCCGCGGTCGCTGCGGGTCTGTTTCTATTTGCGCGTTACACGGAATTTACAGCACTCCAACCTGCAATTTTCCGGCGTGCCGCGCGTTACCCCAATAGGTGCACGTAACATTCCCCAAAAGATTCCGTTCATTTTTGCAAGCGAAATCGCCCCTCGAACGTCCTATGAATGAGGCGAATGGCGCGAGCAGGGGGATGGTCGACGATGGCCGTCGGCCCACGTCTGGTTGTTCTCGAATCGGTAAGCGGTGAGTTCCATGATCGCGACGACTGCGAGCCAGGGACGAGTCAGTAAGCCCGCGCCCGGGCACGCGTACGCGCCCTCCGATGGCGCCGACAGGGGGCTCCGACACCCCCTGACGATCCCGTTCGACATCGGCGCATCCTCAACCCACCCGATCAACGGTCACAAGCAGCTCGACATCCTGGCACTCGAGCCGTTCTACGGGGGGCCCCGCCGGGCGATGCTCGACGCGATCACCCGGTGCAGTCGCCACCGCTGGACGATCCTCAAGCTCCCGCCGCGAAAGATCGAGCGCCGCCTGCTCGTGTCGGCCACGTGGTTCGCGGAGCAACTCGCCCGCCACGAAGTCGGCAAAATGGACCTGCTCTTCGCCAGCGAGGCGCTGAACCTCGCGGACTTCTTCCGGCTGACCCCCGCGTACGCCGGCACGCCCGCGGTCGTCTATTTCCACGACACGCAGATCCCCGGCCCCGACGCCTACCGCCTCGACACGCCGACCGACCTGGCCAACCTCAACAGCGCGATGGCCGCGTCGGAGATCTGGTTCAACTCGCTCTACAACCTGCGCACGTTTCTGAGCAGGGCGTCGGCACTGGTCGCCCGGCACCGCGAACTCCAGATGCGGAGCCCCCTGCCGGTGCTCACGGGAAAGGCGCAGCTCGTGCCGCCACCCGTCGACATGACCGTGCTGCACGAATTGGCCGCGCAGGGGGGTCACGCCCGGGATTCGCGGTCGGTGCTGGTTGACGCCCGCGGCGGAAACCACGGGGTCATCGCCGAGGCCCTCAAGGCGATCGAGAAGCGCCGCGAGCGAATCCGGGTGTCGGTCATCGGTAAGGTCAAGGGCGTTCCCGAATCCAAGGTCACCGTGCTGTCGGACCGCGACGAGCTCGGTCACGCCCGCCACTTATTGGACGCCGGCGTCCTGGTCTCCACCCGCCCCGGCGCCCCTGCCGACGACC
This sequence comes from Tepidisphaeraceae bacterium, assembly GCA_035459845.1. Classification (GTDB taxonomy): domain Bacteria; phylum Planctomycetota; class Phycisphaerae; order Tepidisphaerales; family Tepidisphaeraceae; genus DASPKW01. The sequence goes on from DATHXE010000810.1 coordinate 7,511, forward strand.
TGGCCGTCCGAGCCCTGTCCGCCGGCTGCCATCCCGTCTTTCCTCACACCGGCGTGTACCCCGAGCTCCTGCCCGAGTTCATGCACTCCCGCTGCCTGCACGACGGCACGCCCGAATCCCTGCTCGACCGCCTCCTCGACTCGTGGTCGCTCGACCACCCGGCCGAAGGCTACGGCGTGCACATCGAGCCGATGATCGAGCGCTTCGACGCGATCAAAGCTTGCCGCAATATCGACGACCGCCTGTCCGCCCTCGCCGGCGCCCGGCAGCCGACGCCGGTGTAGTCTCGTAGGCGGCCCCAATCGGCTCCCCGGGTTCAGCCCCCTGCTCACCCCCCTACCCTAGGTCCCATAATCGCCGTTATGTTAAGTTCCGACCCTGGGGCATAGCAGGGGGTGGAAACTGACGAATCCCCCGGCAAACCAAGCGTATTTGAACCGGCCCGCAAGTCCGCGAGTGGCTCCGGTGCGAGTTATCACGTCCCCGCCTACTCCCGCCGTTTCCAGATCTCCACCTCGGTGTTCTCCCAGCACGGCACCTCTAGCTTCACGGCCTTCCAGCGGTCGTACTGGGCCTTGAACGCCGGGCGGTCGGTGCAGCTGATGTCGCCGAAGACGGGCATCACGACGACCCACCGCGGCTTTAGATCTCTGACCAGGTCGCCGGGCAGCACGCCCCAGTCCGGGCCGCGGCGCTGGTCGGCCGGTACGGGGTGGTACGGCAGGGCCTCCGGGCTGACCAGGGCGCAGCCGTCGAGCAGGTGGCCGTGGATGTAATAACCGAGCGCCCCGATCTCCGGGCCGGTGATGCGGTCGCCGGGGATCCGGTGGGGGTTGATCAACTCGGCCGCCTCGCGGTAGGCGAACACCCGGGCCCGGTCGGGTTGAGATGCGACGGTGTAGGCGGTGAAGAGCCCCGGCTCCTCCTTGGCCACGCCCGAGAACGCGATCAGGGCGACCCAGACGACCGCCGCCACGCGGAACGGGATCGCGAGCCCGAGTTGCCGGCCGGGCGTGCCCCGGCCGACGACGAATTGGTCGTGCAGCGTGGCGAACAGGCCGATAATCGGGATCGTCACCGCGAGCAGGGCGGTCACGAAGAAGAACGGCAGGTACCACTCGAACAGGAGTGGGTTGCCCTTGGCGTACATCGCTGCCAGGAAAAGGAACGCGAGCCCCGGAAAGTACCCCCCTGTTTTTTGGACCCGCGGGAGGATCGTCGCCAGCACGACGAGCAGCATGCCGCCCGCCAGTGCGACTTTTGCCACCGACTTGCCGGGCATGATCGAGCGGACGGCATCGTCGCCGATCGCCAGGGTGATGGGCCGCCGGCCCGACAGCCACTCGCCCGTCTGCCGGACGACGCCTTTAAGCGCCGCGAACTTTTCGAGCGGGTAAATCGGGCGGCTCTTGGCGACGACCGAGTGCGGCACGGGCGTCCCGAAGTACGACCATGCGAAGACGACCCACGCCAATACGGGGATCGCGCACGCCACCGCGCACGCGGCCAGCTTCCGCCACTGGCCGAAAAACGCGAGCCCGGCGAGCGGCACCAGGATCACGCCCTCGGGCCGGAGGAGCATCGACAGCCCGATGAGCGCGCCCGTCACGATCGGCCGCTTGTTCAGCATTGCGAGGAACGTGAACAGCAGCAGGGTGGTGAAAAAGAACGGCTCCATCCCGCCTGACGAGATGCGGAGCATGTGCTGGTGGAACAGCAGGCCGAGCGTCAGGAGCGTCGGCCAGAACAGGTTTCCGGTGAAGCGGCGGACGACAAGGAACAGCGCCAGCGCGGTTGTGAGGAACGGGACGAAGTTGAGCCGCACGGCGAGCGTCGGGAGGTCGGCGCCCGGGACGAGCGTCTTGATGCCCGCGAGCCAGGCGAGGTGAAGGGGGGCCGTGCACCCCATCACGCGCTCGCCCTCGTTGTACACCAGCCCCCTGCCGGCCAGGGCATTGTCGACGTAGCGGTAGGCGATGTACGCGTCGTCGAACGGGACGACGCGCACGGTCACGTGATACCAGAAGGCGTGGGCCGCGCCGGCGAGCAGCAAGCCGATCGCCAGCCACCGGAGCGCCGGCGACGTCGCGCGGGCGGAAGTCGCTTCGGGCGACGCGCCCGCCGCCGGTCGTTCGGCCCGCGTCGCCGCGCCAGGCGCTTCGCCCATGTCTTGAACTGAAACAGTCGTCATGTGCAAAACGCCTCCGAGGTCACTGCGGCGGCGCGGTCGCGTCGTGGCCGGCGGGCGCACCCAACCATGGTCGGCCGGTCAACCGGGGGCGGAGTATACCTGCTTTGTGCCGGGGGTCGCGACCGATTCCGCAAATTCGTGAACAGGAGCGCCGACCCGCGCGCGCCCCCCGCTCCGCTATTGGCGGCGCCGGTAGATCAGGATTTCGTTGGAGCCCCAAAGGGGCTCGGGAAGGGATACCGCCGCCCACGGCGCGTACGCGGCGTCGAACCAGGGCCGCCGGAACAGGCTCAGGTCCGCGAACGTCGGCATGCTGACGATCCACTCCGGCCGTTCCGTTTCGACGAGTCCGCCCGGGATCATCCCGAAGCCCGGCCCCGGGCGCTGGTCGCGCGGGACGGGGTGGAACGGGAGCGCCTTCGGGCTGACCAACCCGACGCCGTCGAGGATCCGGGCGTTGAGGTAATATCCCAGCGCGCCGATTTCCGACGCGGCCACGCGGTCGCCCGGTTTGAGGTGGCCGTTCATCGCCTGGGCGGCAGTCCGGTACGCGATAATCCGGACCCGGGTCGGTTCCTCCTCGGCCACGTAGGCGGTCCAGAATCGCTTGGACAGCGTCAGGTCTGCCATCGCGACGAACCCGAGCCAGACGATGCCGACGAGCCTGGCCGCCATCACGCCCCGGTGCAGGAGGCGCGGGCGGGCGGCCGCGGTAACGGCGAGGCGCGTCTTGAGGAGTGCTCCCAGCCCGATCAACGGGAGGGCGACGCCGAGCAGGCCGAGCACGAACAGGGCCGGCAGGTACCACTCGAAGAGCATCGGGTTGCCGCGGGCGTAGAGCGCCACGCAGAGGCCGTACGCGACGCCCGGGCGGTAAGCGCCGGACCGCCGGACGGCGGGAAACCAGGCGGCGGCGAGCGCGAGCACGACGACGACGAACGGCGCGTGGCCGCGGAAGACCTCGGCGACGCCGATCGCGCGGGTCAGGGGGTTGTCGAAGACGAGCGGGACCGCGCCCACGTCGGTCATCCACCGGACCGTGCACTTCGCGACGTTGCCGTACGCGTGGCCGGGGGCTAATGGAAACACCGGGATGCTCTTGGCGACGATCGAGTGCGGGACCGGCGTGCCGAAATAGGCCCAAGCGAAGGCGACCCACGCGGCCACGGGGATCGCGCACACGGCCGCGCAGGCGAGGAGCCGGCGGGGCTCGCGCGCGAACCGGATGACGGCCAGCGGGACCAGGACGATCGCCTCGGGTCGCGTCAACATCGCCAGCCCGATCAGGGCACCGGTGAGAACGGCCCGGCGGTCGGCGATCGCGACGAGCGAGAACCCGGCGAAGGCCGTGAAAAGGAATGACTCCATCCCGCCCGACGAGATGCGGAGCATGTGCTGCTGGGTCAGGAACACGAAGGCGAGCGCGGGCGACCAGAGGGCGCCCGCACCGGCGCGCAAGGCGATCAGGTAGATCGCGGCGGCGGTCGCCAGGTACGGGATCAGGTTGGACCGCACGGCGAGCGTCGGCGTCTCGACCCCCGGCAGGACGGTCTTCCACCCGGCGACCCACCCGAGGTGCAGGGGCGAGGTGCACCCCATGACGCGCTCGCCCTCGTTGTACACCAGCCCCCTGCCGGCCAGGGCGTTGTCGACGTACCGGTAGCCGATGAACGCGTCGTCGTACGGGAGGACGGGGACGGCGAAGTGGAAGTAGACGACGTGACCCGCGGCCGGCAGGAGGAACAGCAGCGTGAGTATGATCCCGAGGCGCCGGCGGGGCACGAGGGCGTCGGGCGTGCCGGCGTCGGCTCGCTTCTCAGGCTTTCCACGCTTGTCGGTCTTGTCGCGCGTCATAGCGTTCGGAGGGTGAGGGCGGCCGTGGCGCCGCCGAAGCCGGCGGCGATCGCGAGCGACCGGCGGACCGGGCGGACGGTGGGGCGGGTGTCGATCGTGACTGCGGCGCTGGTCGGCAGCGGGCAGGGCGTGCGGACGTTGCCGGGAACGACGCCCGCCAGGTGCATCGACCGGCTCAGGACGACGGCGACCAGGCCGGCGGCGCCGAGACTGTGTCCGATCGCGCCCTTGTGGGAGTACACGCTGGCCGCCGGGGATCGGGGCCCGACGCCGAGCGCCGCTTCGACGGCGCGGAGCTCGACCGGGTCGTTGGCGAGCGTGCCGGTGCCGTGGGCGTGGACGACGTCCACCGCCCGTCCGTCCAGCACCCGGTCGATCAGGCGTTGCAGGAGGTGACCGGCCGGGTCAGACGCGGTGAGGTGGGACGCATCGGCGCCGAGGGCATAGCGGTCGATGATTACGCGTGAGCTTCGAGCGTCGTCGCCACCGTCATCCCCCTGCCGAGCTTGCCCCTCTTCACAGGCTTCCAGGCAGACGGCGGCGGCGGCTTCGGACATGAGGAAGCCGGCGCGGGACTCATCGAACGGGCGGCAGCCAACCCCGGGCGGCGGGAGGACGCCCAGGCGCTTGAAACTGCCGAGGAAGAGCGGGTGCAGGCTGGCCTCGGCGGCGACGACGAGCGCGCGGCGGGCGTGGCCGGACTCGATTAGCATGGCGGCGCGGGCGAGGGCGGCCAGGCCGCTGGCACAGGCGGCGGAGAGCGTCGTGCGCGGGCCGAGGCCGAAATAGGAGGCGAGGTCGGCGGCGACGTCGCCCAGGCCGGCCGGATCGAAGAGGGGTTGCGGCCCCCCTGCCGCGGGCGCGATCCACTGTTCGATCGAGCCCTTGCTGGTGCCGACGACGAGGGCGACGTCGTCGAGCGGGCCGACCCAGTCGGACTCGGCGAGGGCGGCGGCGGCGGCGCGGCGCGCCATCTGGGTCACGCGGGGCGACGCCGGATTCCACCCCCCTGCCGCACGGGCGTGGTCGGTGATGTATTGGCCGGCGAGCAGGGCGTCCCAAGTCTCGGCGAGTGATGCGCCCAGGGGCGTGACGGCGCCGGCGCCGACGATCGCCGCGCACGTTCGCAAGACGGTGCCAGGCGGTCGGCGGGCGGCTTCGCCGGGGTGGGGGATGGGGGGTACGGCTACGGACATTTCAACCGTCGTTCGGCCCGATCATGGCGCGGCCAGGAGGACCAGGGTGCGCGGGTCGCGCTCGCCGGCATAGTACTTGTCGAGCAGGCGATCGAACACCGACCCCGCGGGCGCGACGGCGGCGAACAGCGTGGCGCATGACTTGAGCTTGACGTCGTCGGGTGAGCCGAGGATCTGCAAGGCAGACCGTCCGTCGACCGTGAGCAGCGCCTGGGTACATTCGATCAGCCGCGGGCCGAGCATCGGGTGGGCCAGATACGCGGCGGCCTCGTCGCGGGTTTGGATCGCGTACCGCTTGGCCATTGAGCTCGAGCCCAGGCCGCGGAACTGGGGGAAGATGAACCACATCCAGTGGGAGCGCTTCTGGCCGGCCCGGAGCTCGTCGAGGGCGGTCTGGTAGACGCCGGCTTGCGCGTCGACGAAGCGGGCGAGGTCGTGCGGGTCACTGGGCATGGCGGTCACCTCCCCTGTCGCGGTCACCCGTGCGAGTGGCACCCCCCTGCCGGCGAGCAGCAGGTGGAGGCGGGTTCGTCGCTCGCGGCGGGTTCTCGCCGCGCGCCGCCGGGCGCGGGGCCGTCCTTGAACGGGGCGCGGGGTTTGAGGCCCATCAGGTTCAGCATGGCGCGGTCGGCGTCGTAGTCGGCGCACGGGACGGCCTTGGTCAGCATGATCTTTTCTTCGGACGAGAAAATCGAGTTCACGCCGGCCATGAAGCACATGGCCTGGTCGGCGAAGGACATCTTGTGACGCCCGGCGGAAAGGCGGACGGTCGCGCGGGGCATGAGGATGCGCGTCGCGGCGATCACGCGGACGGTCTCCCAGATCGGGACGTCCTTCTCGGCTTCCAGGGGGGTGCCGGGGACTTTCGACAGCACGTTGACGGGCACCGACTCGGGGTGCGGGGTCATCGTCGCCAGCGTGTGGAGCATGGAGACGCGGTCGGCGGCGTTCTCGCCCAG
>DATHXE010000811.1:0-1695 GCA_035459845.1 Tepidisphaeraceae bacterium
CTGCGGGTCGCCGTAGTCGCGCAGGAAGAAGCCGTTGTGCCCGATGATCTCGCCGTTGCCGAACGCGAAGGCGAAACCACAGGCGTAGTAGACGAACGCGGCGACGGCCATGCCGATCAGCGCCTTCGGGACGAGCGTGCCGACGTTCTTCATCCGCGACATGCCGGCCTCGAGCGAGAGCAGGCCCGCGAGCATGAACAGCACCAGGACGGCGCTGATCACGACCCACATGGTGTTGACGGGGACGGACTCCCCGAGCACGCCGTTGTTGGCGGCGTCGAGTGAATCGGCCATCGCGGAGGCCGGCAGCGCCAGGCCCAGCAACAGCCCGCCGGCCGCGGCCGGCAGCAGCTTGGACTTCATGAGATCCTCCTCAGGAACAGTGACGCCGGAAGCCTGTCCAACGAGGCTCCCGGGTCCTATCTCCCGGCGGTCGGAACCGGCGTGGGAGATGCTGTACGCGGTGTCGAGGAGGGCGCCGAACCGAGCCGTGGGGGTGATGGGCGGGACGCCGTTTCCCCGCGCTATACTCGCTGGTCGCGTTCGGGGCCGCGAGGGTTCGGCGTGCGTCACGGAACGGTAGCGGCGGCCGCACGGGCAGCCAGAGCCGTCCCGCTGAGATCAGATACCGAAAGGGACCATGAAGGTACGACCGTCGGTCAAGCCGATGTGTGAGAAGTGCAAGATCATCCGCCGGCACGGCCGCGTGCTGGTGATCTGCCAGAACCCGCGTCACAAGCAGCGTCAGGGGTAAGAACTTTGGCTCGTATCTCGGGGGTCAACATCCCCCTCAACAAGCGCGTCGAGATCGGACTCACGTACATCTACGGAGTCGGTCGTCCCACGTCCAACAAGCTCCTCGCCGAGCTCGGGATCAGCCCGGACACCTACGTCCGGGACCTCACCGAGGACGAGGTCACCAAGCTGCGCGATCTCATCGACCGCGACTTCACCGTTGAGGGCGACCTCCGCCGCGAGCGCTCCCAGGCCGTCAAGCGCCTGATGGAGATCGGCTGCTACCGCGGCATGCGCCACCGGCGCGGCCTTCCCGTGCGCGGGCAGAACACCAAGACCAACGCTCGCACGCGCAAGGGTCCCAAGCGCATGTCGATCGCGGGCAAGAAGAAGGCGACGAAGAAATGAGCCCAGCCCCCCGTCGCCCCCAGCGCGGCCGCCGCCGCGTCAAGAAGAACGTGCCGATCGGCCAGGCGCACATCAAGACGTCCTTCAACAACACGATCGTCGCCCTCACCGACCGCGAGGGCAACGTGATCGCGTGGGAGTCCGCCGGCGGCGCCGGCTTCAAGGGCTCGCGCAAGTCGACCCCCTTCGCCGCGCAGGTGACCGCCGACGCGGCCGCGCGCAAGGGCATCGAGCAGGGCATGCAGAAGGTCGAGGTCTTCGTGAAGGGCCCGGGCTCGGGCCGCGAGACCGCGATCCGGTCGCTGCAGGCCGCCGGGCTCGAGGTGACGGGTGTGCGGGACGTCACCCCGCAGGCACACAACGGCTGCCGCCCCCGCAAGCGGCGCAGGGTGTAGTCGATGGCTCGCGACACATCTCCCCAGTGCAAGCAGTGCCGCCGCGAGGGACAGAAGCTGTTCCTCAAGGGCGAGCGCTGCCTGACCGACAAGTGCGGCGTCGAGCGCCGCTCCTATCCGCCCGGCGAGCATGGCCGTGGGCGCCAGAAGCAGTCGG
>DATHXE010000812.1:0-3536 GCA_035459845.1 Tepidisphaeraceae bacterium
GGCAGTCGCGCGATTGACAATTGACCATGGACAATTGACAACGCATCGCATGTCCGAACCCGCATTGCCGGTCGAGCCAGCGCGTCCCGTGATGGTTGACGTCCGCGGGCTGTCGAAGGTGTACGAGGACCCGACCGGGGCGGACATCTTTGCGGCGCGGGACGTGACGGTGTCGTGTTACGCCGGGGAGATCTTCGGGCTGCTCGGGCCCAACGGGGCGGGGAAGACGACGACGCTGCGGTGCCTGGCGACGATCCTGACGCCCACGCACGGGACGGCGACGATCGCGGGGCACGACCTGCTCACCGCGCCCGAAGCGATCCGGCGGTCGATCGGGTTTCTGTCCGGCACCACGGGGAATTACGCGCGACTCACGCCGCGGGAGACGCTGCGGTTCTTCGGGTCGATGTTCGGGCTCAAGGGGGACGCGCTGGAGTCGCGCGTGGAGGACGTGCTGGCGATGTTCGACGTGACGCCGTACGCGGACCGGCCCAACGACCGCCTGAGCACCGGGATGAAGCAGCGGGTGGGGCTGGCGCGGGCGGTGGTGCACGACCCGCCGGTGCTGATCCTGGACGAGCCGACGACGGGGCTGGACCCGGTCGTGAGCCGGACGGTCGAGCAGGCGGTTCGGCGGCTGGCGGACGCGGGCAAGTGCGTCGTGTTCAGCACGCACATGCTGCACCAGGCCGAGGAGATCTGCGACCGCGTGGGCGTGATGGCGCGGGGGCAATTGCTGGGCGTCGGCACCGGGGCCGAGCTGTGCGCGCGGACGGGAACGCCCGATTTGCGGCATGCGTTCTTCGCGATGATCGAAGGGGCGCACGAGACGGCGGACGCGCGGGAGATGGAAGAGTGAGGGGTGGTGAGTAGCTGCAACGCAACGCGTTGCTGACGCGCGGCCCGAGGATGTGCGTCGCGGATCAACGGCGTCCGAGTCACACGCGTCAGCAGGTCGTTGACCCGCAGCTGACTCGGTGATCCATCGGTTAGACTACTGGGATGCCCGATACCGTGCCGACCGATCCCCTCGCGTCCGCGCACTGCTGGTCGTGCGGGTACCCGCTCCGCGGCGTGCCGAGCGACCGCTGCCCGGAGTGCGGGCGACCGTTCGACCGGGCGGACCGGTCGACCGTTAACTTCGGCCGGCCGATGGGGCGGCTGGGCAGGCGGGCGCTCGCGGGGATGTCGGCGTGGACGGTCGGGGTCGCGGTCCTGGGCGCGGGACTCGTGGCGGCGACGTTCCGCTGGCCGGTCGAAGCCGTGCGGCCGTCGTGGGCGGATTTGCGATACTACGGGCGGGTGTGGGACTGGCGCAATCGCCGGCCCGGGCCGACGTGGGTCGACGGGGCGTACACGGTCGGCCTGGCGCTGGTCGGCGTCGCGATCGTCGCGATGGTCCTGCGGCTACTCGCGCGCAGCCTGGCGGTGTGGCGGTATCGCCCGCCGACGTGGCAGCGCGGCCCGGTCTTGCGGCGGGTCGGCGTCGTGATGTTCGCCGCGATCGTCACGATCGGGGCGGTGTTGTTCGGCTGGCCGTACCGCGTGGGGCAGCGGTGGGCGGCGGACGCGGATTACTACCCGAGAGGTACGGCACTGACGAGCGTCGAGATGACGAAAACCGCGATTGCGCCGGCGCCGTTCCGGCCGGCGGTACGCGCACCAGGCTACGGGACGACGATGATGGGCGGCGGACCGCTCCCGATGGCGGTCAGGTCGGCGTCGCCGGGCCTGCTGGGGTCGGACGTCCTTGCCGGCCGGTCGGAAGCAGACCTGCTCACGGCCGCGCGGGCGCTTGCGGAGCGCGGGGGCACCGCTCGGGAGCGGACGTGGGGCCTGAAGTGCCTGGTCGAGCGCGACCCCGACCTGGCCGGCGCGTTCCTGCCGACGGCGTACGCGGCCGAGTCGGACCCGGCGCTCAAGGCCCACCTGCTCCGCATGCTGGCGATCACGCAGCGCGCCGAGCACGTCCCGCTGGCGCGCGCGGCGCTGACCGACCCCCGGCCCGAACTCCGGGCGGCGGCGGCGGACGCGATCGGCCTCTACCGGCGGGTGGACGGGACGGGGCACGCGCCCGAGGTGCGCCGCAAAGGCCATGACCCGGAGGCGACCGGGTTCGCCGACCCCTTATTGCTGGGGACGGACCTCGCGACGGACCCGCCGATCAACAACGTGCTCGAGTTGTTCGCCGAGCGGCCCACGGATCGTTCGCCGATCCCGGACGACGTCCGCGGGTTGCTCGAAAAGATGATGACGGACGGCCCCACCGCCGCCGAGCGCGAGGCCGCCGCGCGTGTATTGGTCGCGTGGCCGGTCAAGGGGGCCAAGCTGCGCGTGGCCCAGTGGGCGGTGCTTCTCGCCGACTCGGGCAATCGCCTGCAGATGGCGCGCGACGTGCGCGAGCAGGTCGGGTCGATCCCGCCGTTCGTCCACCGCGTCGGCAACCCGGACGTCGAGTACGTCGGGCGCGTCGACCACCGGTGGGTCACGACGTGGAAGCCGGTCGTGCATTTTAATGTCGACCGCCCGACGGCCGTGCGGTTCGAGGTCGGCTTCCGCGGCGGGCGGCCGTGGTTCGCGTTCCCGCGGCCCGACGACCTGGCGATCGTGCCGGGGCCCCTCATTTCGCCGCGCGACGCCGACCTGTACGCGGTCCCGCGCGAGGGCGACCTGATGGAACTGGGCGCGTCGCCGTATCCCGTGTCGTCCCTCGATGGCCCCGCCACGCGCCCCGCGCGGACGGACGACGGGACGCCGCTCCCGGCGCTGGCCGACCCGGGCGAGGGCTATCCCTGGCTCACCCCGCGCCACCGCGCGCTCGTCGTACCGAACCGGCGCTTCGCGGATTCGAGCGCGATCCTCGCGGAAGCGTCGACTTATCACCGGGGCCTGCTCTGGCAGAGCCTGATCGTCAGCCCGACGCGGCTGTCGTGGATGACGCCGCCCGCCGTGCCGGGCGAGGCGCGGTTCAAGTGGTGGGACGGCCTGCGGACGGTCGACGCCGCGTGGGTCGCGTCGCGCGGGGAGGCCGACCGCCTGCTCTACTTCGACGGGCCGGTGGGCGGGGGGGCGCCGTTCGCGTTCTCCCGCCAGGCGGACGGCACGATCGTCGCCGCGGGTCGACAGGCGGACGCCGTCGTGATCGACCGATCGGCGGGCCAGACGCGAACCGCGGCCGTCACCCTCCCGACGAAGCGTTACGCGCCGGGCGGCTCGGTGATCGAGCTGTCGGGATTGCCGGTCATGCACGACACCGCGGCGACTGAACAGGTACTCCTCGATCTGCTCGCCCGCCGCGGCCTGCGCCCCGACGAGGCCGCCGGGCTGATCGGCGCGTGGCGCGACGTCTTCTACCGTCCTGGCCTGCGCGTGCTCGTCCTCCTGACGGACGCGCAATACGACTACGTCTTCCCCCACGCGATCACGCCGCCACCGACGGAGCACGTGCGCGTCGGGATCGTCGTGCACGAGCTGACGCCGGGATAACCGGTTCCGTGCGCGGTAAACCCAGGTGAAGCCGCGACCCGGAGGGCAAG
>DATHXE010000813.1:0-5529 GCA_035459845.1 Tepidisphaeraceae bacterium
CTTCCAGCCACACGCAGTCCGTCAGCGTCTTGATCGTCGGTCGTTTCATCTTCGCCGGGAGGAGCACCGTTTCCCCGCGGGTGAACTCGACCGGCTCCTTCATCCCCTCGACGCGCACCTGGGCCCGGCCCTCGAGCACGATCCACACGACCGGCTGGTCGTACGGGATCGCCTCCTCCACGCCCTCGGCGAAGCGGACTTTCTCGATTGTGAAGAACTCGCTGGTGACCAGGCGCGTCACGGTCGTGAAGAAACCGGCCGCGTGCGACCGGGGCTGGGCCGGCTCGGGCGCATGCGAGAAGTCGATGCACTTGAGCGCCTGCTCGACGTGCAGTTCGCGCTCCTTGCCGTTCTCTAATCGTTTGAAATCCCACACGCGGAACGTCGTGTCGCTGGGCGTCTGCACCTCGGCCACGAGGATGCCGGCGCCGAGCGCGTGCACGGTGCCGCTGGGCAGGAAGTAGCACTGGCCCGGCTTGACCGGGATCGCGTTCACCAGGTCCATCACGGTGCCGTCGGCGATCCCCGCGGCGAACTGCTCGCGCGTCACACCGGGCCTGAGGCCTTTGTAGAGCTTCGCGCCCTCATCGTGTTCTATGACGTACCACGCCTCGGTCTTCAGGTGGGTGCCGGGGTTGTTGTCGGTGTACACGCAGGGCGGGTGCACCTGGAGGGACAAGTCCTCGCGCGCATCCAAAAACTTGATCAGGATCGGGAACTGCTCGCCGTAGAGCAGCGCGACGTCGCCGTGCAGGTCTTTGCCGTACTGTTGGACGAGTTGGTGTAACGTCTTTCCGGCGAGCGGGCCGTTGGTGACGGCGCTGCTGACCCAGTCGGCCGACTTGTCGACCACGCCGGGCGGGAAATCGAAGATCTCCCAGCTTTCGCCGACGTTCACCTCCGGCGGGAGCGGCTTGCCGAGCACCGTCTCGAACTTGCGCCCGCCCCAGATCTTTTCGACCCAGCGCGGCGCGAATTTCAGCGGGTAAAGCGACATAGGCGGTTTTCTCGGACGAACGAACGTTTGGGGAGGGCGAGCCTCCGTGCGAGCCGTGCGGGCGGCGGCAAAGCGGCTCGGACGGAGCCTCGCCCTCCCTGGACGAGTCTAACAATTCGGAACGGTCCCTCATCCGGTCATCGGCCTAACCCTCGGCCCGGTTAAGAATGACACATATCCGACGGGACTGCGGTTGAGTGTTCAACCGCGCCCCGTAATCTATGGCCAGCGTCCCCACCAACCGGCGCGACCGTTTCCAGCCCTCCAGTCGTTCACCCGTCGCGGCCACGCGACGCCCCCCCTCATGACCCACCACGGCGACCGAAAGACCTTCGTCCTCGACACCAACGTCCTGCTCCACAACCCCAACGCGATCTTCCTGTTCGCCGACAACGACGTGGTCATCCCGTTCGACGTCATCGAGGAGCTGGACAAATTCAAGTCGTCGTCGGACGACCTGGGCCGCAACGCCCGGACGGTGATCCGCCACCTCGACCGCCTGCGCCAGCAGGGCAAGCTCGCCGACGGGATCGACCTGAAGGAGACCGGAGGCACGCTCCGCATCATTCTCGAGAAAGACCAGCAGATCTGCCCCGGCCTGACCGCCGACTCCCCGGACAACCGCATCATCTGCACCGCTTACGGGCTGCGCCAGCAGGGCAAGCCCGTCTATTTCATCTCCAAGGACATCAACGCGCGGATCAAGGCCGACACGATCGGCCTGATCGCCGAGGACTTCGAGAACCAGAAGGTCGACTTCGAGCGGCTTTATACGGGGTACCAGGAAGTCACGGTGCTGGCCGCCCAGATCGACAAGCTGTACCAGGACAAGCAGCTCCGCGCCAGCTTCGAGGGCGTGACGCTCTACGCCAACGAGTACGTCCTGCTCAAAGACTTGGCCGACCCGTCGCACACGGCGCTCGCCCGGTACAAGGCCGACCTCGGGTACCTCGTGCCCGTACGCCCGCGGCGCGGGCCGGTGTTCGGCATCATGCCGCGCAACGTGCAGCAGACGATGGCCCTGGACCTGCTGATGGACGACTCGATCAAGCTCGTCTCGCTGATCGGGTCGGCCGGGACGGGCAAGACGCTGGTCGCGCTGGCGGCGGGGATGAGCAAGGTGCTCAACGAGCAGACGTACCAGAAGCTGCTGGTCGCCCGTCCGATCATGCCGCTGGGCCGGGACATCGGGTACCTGCCCGGGGACAAGGACGAAAAGCTGACGGCGTGGATGCAGCCGATCTTCGACAACATGAGCTATTTGCTGTCCAACCGGTTGTCGGGCGAGGGCCAGCCCCATTCGGCGTCCCTGTCGACCGTCGAGCAGCGCATGAAGCAGCTGGTCGAGTCCGGGCAGGTCGTGATGGAGCCGCTGACGTACATTCGCGGTCGGAGCATCCCGCACCAGTTCATGATCGTGGACGAGGCGCAGAACCTGACGCCACACGAGGTGAAGACGATCGCCAGCCGGGTGGGCGAGGGGACGAAGCTGGTGCTGACTGGGGATGCGTCGCAGATCGACAATCCGTACTTGGATAGTTCGTCGAACGGGCTGTCGTATTTGGTTGAACGGCTCAAGGGGAAGCCGATCGTCGGGCACATCACGCTGGCCAAGAGCGAGCGGAGCGAACTGGCGAGCTTGGTGACGGCGGTGTTGTAAAGCGCGGGATTCGATCGCGGAGGACGCGCAACACGATCGCATTTTGAGCGCCTCCGCGCCCTCAAGACGAGGTCATGAGGCTAATTGACCTGGTGGCATGCGGTTACGCGTGATGGGGCTGCGGGGAAAACCGGGCAAAACCGGTACAAATCGGTACTTTTCGGTACCGGATCGGTACCTTTCGGTACTGTGACGCGACCCGTTGGTGACGGGGGCGGCGCGCGCGGCGGCTCGGGGTTTCAAAGAGCTTCTACTTAGACGGGGCATGTCACGACGGGATGGTGGGGGGCGCGCACGGACCGACGATGGGAGGGTCCGGACGGGGCGAGTTTTTCGGGGATTGTCGGCCGGATCGGTGGCGCGCGGGTGGTGCGTAGTGCGCACGCGAGGTGAGGGGCGCGCACGCGGGGCGGGGTGGGCAAACGCGGGGCAGGGGTTCCCCCCCTCTAAACAAATCCTTCACGTTTCCTTAGCGCACCAGGCCTAGCCTTCCGCCCGTCAAACACACGTGGACGGGATACGAGTTTCAACCTCTGAAGGAGGTCTGTATGCGAATGTTCTCGAAGATCGCGGCGGTGGCGTTGTCGCTGGGCGTGGCCGGGGCGGCGTCGGCGGACGTGAAGATCCAGGGCGCCGGGGCGACGTTCCCGGACCCGCTCTACCAGCGGATGATCGGCGAGTACATCAAGGCCAAGCCCGACGTGAAGATCGACTACCAGGCGATCGGGTCGGGCGGCGGGATCAAGGCGATCACCAGCAAGACGGTTCACTTCGCCGGGTCGGACGCGCCGCTGAGCAAGAAGGAGATCGAGGCCGCCGGGGGCGGCGACGGGCTGGTCGAGATCCCGACCTGTGCGGGGTCGGTCGTGCCGGCGTACAACGTGCCGGGCGTGAACCAGCCGCTGAACTTCACCGGCGAGTTGTTGGCCGACATCTTCATGGGCAAGGTCGGCAAGTGGAACGACGCCAAGATCGCCGCGATCAACCCCGGCGTGGCGCTCCCGGACCTGGCGATCACGCCCGCCTGGCGCACGGACGGCAGCGGGACGAACTTCGTGTTCACCAACTACCTGGGCACGCAGAGCGAGGAGTTCAAGACGACGGTGGGCGTGGGCAAGGCCGTGAAGTGGCCGGTCGGGCAGGGCGGTAACGGCAACGCGGGGGTGGCGGCGATCGTCCAGCAGTCGGCCGGGGCGCTGGGGTACGTCGAGCAGAACTTCGCCGAGCAGAACAAGATCCCGTTCGGCGCGGTGAAGAACAAGGCGGGCAAGTTCGTCAAGGCGAGCGGCGAGTCGGTCTCGGCGGCCGGCGCCGGGGCCGCCGACAAGCTGAAGGGCAACCTGTTGGCCGCCGACATCTGGAACCAGGACGGCGAGGGCGCGTATCCGATCTCGGCGTTCACCTACGTGATCGTCTACAAGGATCTTCGCACGGCCCAGAACGCCGAGCAGGCCCAGGCCTTGGCGGACTTCCTCTGGTACGTGACGCACGACGGTCAGAAGCTGGCGCCGTCGCTGGGGTACGCCCCGCTGGCCGAGCCGGTGCAGAAGAAGGTCGAGGAGGCGCTGAAGTCGCTGAACCACGGGGGGAAGGCGGTGACGCCGGTCGCGGTTCGGTAAAGCGCCCGGATCCGGGGCGGCGCTTCGGGCGAAGCCCGTGCGCTCTGCCCCGGCTTGTTCAATTTGAAGACCTTCGGGGATCGAAATTCCCTTCACCCGATCGCGGGTTAACCCACGCGATCGGGCTTGTCTCCCCCGGATAGTTCGCAACTCGCCCACCCATGCCGCAGCCCACCCTGGAAGTGACCGAGCCGCGGATCGACGCGGTTTCCGAGTACGTCACCGTGACCGCGGGCGCGCGGCAGGCCGTTTCGGGCGCGGGCCGGACGGGCACGGCGGCCGACGCGTCGCTCCGGTGGCTCACCAGTGCCGCGGCGGTCGGCGTGCTCGGGCTGCTCGCGTCGCTGCTCGTCGTCCTGTTCCTCGCGGCGCTCCCCGCCGTACGCGAGTTCGGGTGGAGCTTCGTCACCGGCACCGAGTGGCGGCCGAACGCCCTCGAACTGCCGAAGAAGGGCGCCGACGGCAAGGTGATCATCGAGGACGGCGAGGTGGTCATGGAGACCAAGCCGCCGGTGTTCGGCGCGCTGCCCGTCATCTACGGAACGGTAGTCAGCTCGATCATCGCGTTGTTCATCGCCGTGCCGATCAGCTTCGGGGCCGCGATCTTCCTGGTGCGGATCGCCCCGCGCCGGTTCGCGCAGCCGGTCTCGTTCATGATCGAGTTTCTGGCGGCGATCCCGAGCATTGCCTACGGGATCTGGGGCCTGTTCGTCGTCGCCCCGTTCCTCCAGACCCACCTCGAGCCGTTCCTGCGGGGCACGGTCGGGGCGCTGCCGTTCATGAAGTGGCTGTTCTACGAGACGATCGCGATCGCCGGGAAGCCGGTGACGCGCGAGATCCCGCTGGTCGGGCGCGACATGTTCTGCGGCGGGGTCGTGCTGGCGATCATGATCCTGCCGATCATCACGGCGATCAGCCGGGACGTGCTGCGGAGCGTGCCGCGCATCCAGATCGAGGGGACGATGGCCTTGGGGGCGACGTGGTGGCAGAGCTCCAAGGCGATGCTCCGCTACAGCCGGTCGGCCCTGTTCGGGGCGGTGATGCTCGGGCTGGCCCGCGCGGCGGGCGAGACGATGGCGATCACGATGGTGATCGGCAACAACAACCAGATCAAGGCGTCGCTGTTCGCCCCTGCCCAGACGATGAGCAGCCTGCTTGCCAACGAGTTCCGCGAGGCGAGCGGGATCCACCTGTCGGCGCTCGCGACGGTCGCGCTGATCCTGCTCGTGATGTCGCTCGGCTTCAACATGATC
>DATHXE010000814.1:0-6156 GCA_035459845.1 Tepidisphaeraceae bacterium
GGCACGGTCGCGGCGGGCGTGGCCAAGGCGAAGGCCGACCACATCCTGATCGCGGGCGATTCGGGCGGCACCGGCGCGAGCCCGCTGACGTCGATCAAGTACGCCGGCATCCCGTGGGAGATGGGCATCAGCGAGACGCAGCAGGTGCTGGTGATGAACGGCCTGCGCGGGCGCGTCGTCCTGCAGACGGACGGTCAGATCAAGACCGGGCGCGACATGGCGATCGCGTTCCTGCTGGGCGCCGACGAGGTCGGCCTGTCGACCGCCCCGCTGATCGCGAGCGGCTGCATCATGATGCGCGTGTGCCACCTGAACACCTGCCCGGTCGGCATCGCGACGCAGGACCCGGAGCTGCGGAAGAAGTTCAGCGGCAAGCCCGAGCACGTGATCAACTTCATGTTCTTCCTCGCCGAAGAGCTGCGGGAGATCATGGCGGAACTCGGCTTCAAGACGATCGAGGAGATGATCGGCCGGGTCGACAAGCTCGAGTTCGGCGACGTCAGCTCGCACTGGAAGGCCAAGCACCTGGACCTGTCGGTCATCCTGCACCAGCCCAAGGCGCCCGAAGGCTTCCCGCAGCACCTGCGGAACTTCGACGGCCAGAATCACGGACTGGATCAGTCGCTCGACCAGACGAAGCTCATCCCGCTGGCCCAACCCGCGCTGGAGCGGAAGGAGAAGGTCGTCGCCGAGCTGCCGATTAAGAACATCAACCGGACGGTGGGCACGACGCTGAGCGGCGAGATCGCCTTGCGGTTCGGCCTGGCCGGTCTGCCGGACGACACGATCACGTTTAAGTTCAAGGGCCACGCGGGCCAGAGCTTCGGGTGCTTCGGGGCCAAGGGCCTGACGCTGCTGCTCGAGGGCGACGCGAACGACTACGTGGGCAAGGGCCTGAGCGGCGGTAAGATCGCGATCTACCCGCCGAAGGAGACGCTGGAGAACGGCCGCGGCTTCAAGGCCGAGGGCAACATCATCGCCGGCAACACGCTCTGCTACGGGGCGATCGCGGGCGAGGTGTACATCCGCGGCGTCGCGGGCGAGCGGTTCTGCGTGCGGAACAGCGGCGTCAGCGCGGTCGTCGAAGGCACGGGCGACCACGGGTGCGAGTACATGACCGGCGGGCGCGTCGTCGTGATCGGCCCGGTCGGGCGGAACTTCGCGGCGGGCATGAGCGGCGGGATCGCGTACGTGTACGACGACCTCGGGCAGCTCCCGCGGCTCTATAACGCCGACATGGTCAGCCTGGAAAAGCCGGACTCCGCCGACGACGCGGCGACGGTCCGCCGGCTGCTGGAGAACCACGTGAAGTACACGGACTCGCCGGTCGCGAAGGGCATTTTGGCCGACTTCGACAAGGAGCTGGCGCACTTCGTGAAGGTGATGCCGAACGACTACCGCCGGGTGCTGGAGCACAAGGCGGAGATCGAGCGGAAGGCGCAGGAACTGGCGCAGCGGAAGGCGTGAGGCCAGTCTTCACCGCGGAGACGCAGAGGACGCGGAGGGGGCGCAGAGAAGAGAAGAAGAGAGAGAGTTTGAGCTCACCGTTCGACAATGGATCTTGGCCGTGGCGCCGCAGGGACGTTTGGTCTTCTCTGTGCCCCCTCGGCGATCTCTGCGTCTCCGCGGTGAATTGAGCGAAGGATCAGCCATGGGCAAGCCGACTGGATTCAAGGAACTCCCCCGGAAGATGCCGTCGCGGCGGCCGGTGAATTTGCGCATCCTCGACTGGGACGAGATCTACATCCCGTTCGGGGACCGAAAGCAGCACGACGCCGAGCTGTCGAAGCAGGGCGCGCGGTGCATGGACTGCGGCATCCCGTTCTGCCACGGCCCGACCGGGTGCCCGCTGGGCAACATCATCCCCGAGTGGAACGACCTGGTGTACAAGAACCGGTGGAAGGAGGCCTTGGACATGCTGTTCAAGACCAACAACTTCCCGGAGTTCACCGGGCGGATCTGCCCGGCGCCGTGCGAGGAGGCGTGCGTCCTGGGGCTGAACGAGAAGCCGGTCACGATCAAGCTGATCGAGCAGAACATCATCGACCGGGCGTTCGACGAGGGGTGGGTCAAGCCGCAACCGCCCGCCAAGCGGACCGGCAAGAAGGTCGCCGTGATCGGCTCCGGACCCGCGGGCCTCGGGGCGGCGGCGCAGCTGAACAAGGCCGGTCATCTGGTGACCGTGTTCGAGCGGTCGGACAAGGTCGGCGGGTTGCTGATGTACGGCATCCCGCAGTTCAAGCTCGAGAAGGCGGTCGTCCAGCGGCGCGTAAAGCTGATGGAGGACGAGGGGATCACGTTCAAGACGGGCGTGAGCATCGGCAAGGACACCACCGTCGAACAGCTCCGCAAGGAGTTCGACGCGGTCGTGATCTGCACCGGCGCGACCAAGCCGCGCGATTTGCCGGTGCCGGGGCGCGAGCTCAAGGGCGTGCACTTCGCGATGGACTTCCTGCCGCAGGGCAACCGCGCGGCGCTGGGCGAGACCGTGCCGAACCAGATCACGGCCAAGGACAAGCACGTGATCATCATCGGCGGCGGCGACACCGGGGCCGACTGCCTCGGCACTTCGCTCCGCCAGGGGTGCAAGAGCGTGAAGCAGTTCGAGCTGCTGCCCAAGCCGCCCGAAGGTCGCGACGGGGACAAGCTCGCCCCGCAAAACGGCGTGGCGCCGTGGCCGTACTGGCCGGTCGTGTACCGCACGAGCTCGGCGCACGAGGAGGCGGCCGAGTTCTGCGAGGGCAAGGACTGCCGCGAGTTCGCGATCAACACGAAGAAATTCGTGGGCGACGAGAACGGCAACGTGAAGAAGCTCGTGGCCGTGCGGCTGGAGTGGGTCAAGGGCCCGGACGGCCGGCCGACGATGCAGGAAGTCGCGGGGTCCGAGATCGAGATGGACTGCGACATCTGCTTCCTGGCGATGGGCTTCGTCGGCCCGGAGAAGACCGGGACGATCGACGCGCTGAACCTGACGCAGGACCCCCGCGGGAACATCCAGGTGAACGACCAGTACGCGACGAGCGCCCCCGGCGTGTTCGCGGCAGGCGACTGCCGGCGCGGGCAGAGCTTGGTCGTCTGGGCAATCAGCGAGGGCCGGCAGGCGGCCCGGGCGTGCGACGAGTGGTTGATGGGCAAAAGCGATTTGCCCTACATGCGGCTCTTCTGATTAGAGCCGCGGAGGGACGGTCGCAAAGCCGCGAAGAAAGAGAAACCGAGAAACGCGCACCCGTCGGGTGCGCGTTTTTTTGTTGATCGGGCGAATTCGCCGGCGGGGCCGCTTCAGCGGCTCTGCTTGCTGGTACAAGAGTCGGTACGTCCGTCCCTAACGGATCCCCTCTCGGCAAGGGCGGGGATGGCGAGATATACTCTGCTCCCGTCATCGATTGAAACGCCGGGCGGTTCGCGGCGACTGTGAAGGCGGGACGACATTCCCGACTTTTCCTTCCTCTCAAGGAACACTCCAATGAAATCGCGTACGGGGCCTCGGCACGAGGCGTCTGCGCTCTGGGCGGTCGAAGGGCTGGAGCCGCGCGCGCTGCTGGCGGCGGGCGCGCTCGACCCGACGTTCGGGCAAGGCGGGCTCGTGACGACCGACCTGATCGGTCGCGCGAACACGGACGGCCGGGCGGTCGTCGCGCTGGAGGGGGGCAAGTTCCTCGTCGGCGGGCAGGCCTCGGCGGGCGACGGAGTCAGCACGTTCGCGGACGCGCTGGTCGCGCGCTACAACGCGGACGGGACGTTGGACGCGTCGTTCGGCGACGGCGGGCGGGTCGGGTTCGACCTGAACAGCGCGGGTGCGGCGGTGACGGACATGATCGCGCTGCCGGGCGGGAAGTTCCTCATGGCGGGCGGCGCCAACGGGACGTTCGTGGCGCGGTTCAATGCGGACGGGACGCCGGACGCGTCGTTCGGGGACGGCGGGTTCTTCCGGTATCCGACGGCGTCGACGTTCAACACGCGCATCGCGCTGGCGCCGGACGGGAAGATCGTCGGACTGACCTCGACGCACGTTCCGGACGGGCACTCGACGGCGGACCTGGTGGTTTTCCGGCTGACCAGTGCGGGCCGGGCCGACACGTCGTTCGGCTCGGGCGGCGTGACTGTGCTCGACTTCAACGGCGGGCACGAGAATGTGGGGGGCATCGCGGTTCGGCCGGACGGGCGGGTCGTCGGCAACGCGGCGTGGCGGTCGGGCGGCGTCGACCCGGACAAGGTGCTGATCTTCCAACTCACGCCCGGCGGGCAGCTCGACCCGTCCTTCGGGGACAACGGGAAGGTGCTGGGCGATTTGTTCGGCGGCGGGGACGACTTGCGCGACCTCAAGCTCGACGCGGCGGGGCGCATCCTGATCCTGAACAACGACGCGTTCGGCTTCTCGGTCGCGCGGTTCAAGGCCAACGGGGTGTTCGACCGGTCGTTCGGCGAGCGCGGGATCGCGGCGACGAACGTGTCGGCGATGGAGTACGGCGCCCACCACCATGACGCGGCGCGGTTGCTGCTGCGGCCGGACGGGTCGATCGTTGCGGTCGGGACGGCGGACGTCAACGCCGATAATGGGCCGAAGGACCGGATCGCGATCGCGCAGTTTACCGCGGCCGGTCGGCCCGATGCGTTTTTCGGTAGTAACGGCCTGACCCGATTGGCGCGCACGGGCACGTACGGGCGGGCCGCCGCCCTGCTGCCCGGCGGGAAGCTGTTGATTGTCGGTTCGGCCGGAAACCGCGCGACGGCCGTGCGGGCGAATGCGGCCGGCGTGGCGGACGCCACGTTTGCGCCGGGCGGGGCGGACGGCGCCGGGTGGGTAGACCTCGACGCGCAAACGTCCGCGTTTCAGTACGGGGTCGACGTCGCGGTTCAGGCGGATGGGAAGATGGTCGTCGCCGGGTCGACGCGCGACCCGGACGGCGCCAACCCGGTCGTGTTCCGTTATCTGCCCAACGGCCAGCTCGATCCGACGTTCGGGGACGGAGGCGTGGTCCGGCTCGAAATGCCGGACGGGTTCGAGGGACTGGCAGCAGGCGTAACGATCGGGGCCGACGGCCAGATCATCGTTGGCGGCATGCTCCACGCGAAGCACGAGCTGATCTTGTACGGGGGATTCGTTCACTGGCTCGACGCGACCGGCCGTCCCGTGGTCGTGGGTGGTGCGACGCGCCGAATGCAATCGGGCATGCGCGTGACGGCGGTGCGCGTCGACGCCCGGGGGCGGCTGGTGTACGTCGAACAGCACTTGGATGCCTCGCTGATCGTGCACCGGCTCAACGCCGACGGCACGCCCGACCCGAGCTTCTCCGGCGACGGCCAAGTCTCGCTCCCGACCCGGTTCGGGTATCCCGGCCAGCACACGTTGCGGTTCGGGCCCGACAGCAAGATCCTCTTCGGCGGCTCGCTCGAGAGCGACGTCTACTACACGGAGCGCGAGTTCGCGGTCCTCCGCCTGAACGCCGACGGCACGGTCGATACGACGTTCGGCGATGGCGGCATCGGCACGGTCGGGGGGAGCGGATACTGGGGCGACGTGCCGGTGGCGATGGCGCTGCAGTCGGACGGCCGGATCGTGCTGGCGGGCACGCACTCGGTCTACATGGGTTCATCGTACGTGGTCGCGCGGATGTCCACGAACGGCCGACCCGACACGAACTTCGGCACCGGCGGCTACACCATCCAAAACCGCGGGGCGAGCTACCCGATGGACTTTGGCTCGCGGCCGGACGGGGCGACGTTCGTCGCGGTCGCGGCCGACGGGACGATCGTGGTCGCGGGGTACAACGACATGCCGACCGAAGGGGTCGGCGGACCGCACCCGTTCACCAACGACTTCGGCGTGTTCCGGCTGCTGCCGAGCGGCGAGTTGGACTGGTCGTTCGGCGACCGCGGGTGGACGTTCGTGTCGTTCGGGGCGCAGGACTCGCCGGGCGGCGGGTTTGTCAAGGACGGGCAACTGACGTTGGTCGGACTGGGGCAGCCGGCGTCGACCGCGAGCGATGTGGCACTGGCCCGGTTGAACCTGATGGACCCGACGCCGGTCACGGCGGTGATCGCCGCCGGCGTGCTGAAGATCACCGGTTCGGCGGCGGCCGACTCGATCCGACTTGCCCGCGGGGAGAACCGGATCCGAATCACCGGCGTGGCCGGGTCGTTCGCCGCCGGCTCGTT
>DATHXE010000815.1:0-3451 GCA_035459845.1 Tepidisphaeraceae bacterium
GACCAGCTACCTTCTGAGCCGGACGCTCGTGCCGACGATGGTGCACTACCTGCTGGCGAGCGAGGTCGAGATGTACGGCGGCCAGCTCGACCCGGACGACCCGCACGCCAGGGCGGCGCTCGAGGCCAAACAACACCGCGGTGAGGCGGCGTGGCAGGCGGCGCACCGCCCGTGGTACGCGACCGTCGCCTTCCGCGCGGTCGCCGTCGGCTTGGCCGCACTCATCGCGGCGGCGGTATTCGCGATCACCGGAACCGATCTCGGGACCTACGTGCCCGGAGTGCGCGGGTGGCTCAGCGGCGTCTGGGCGTGGGGCGTGACGCACCCGCTCGTGGCGCTGGGCTGGGTCGTCGGCATCGCGGCGGGCATCTGCCTGCTGTGGCTGATCGCCCGGTTCGACCTGATCTGGCGGACTCACCACGCGTTCAACCGGAAGTTCGAGACGATGCGCCGCGGGTACGGCGGTCTGCTCGCCTGGGCGTTGTCGCACCGCCTGGCCGTCACCGTCGCGTTCGTGCTGCTCGTCGGCCTGTCGGCGGTGATCTACCCGTTCATCGGCAACGACTTCTTCCCGCGCGTCGACGCGGGCCAGATCCGCCTGCACGTGCGCGCCCCGGCCGGCACGCGCATCGAGGAGACCGAGCGCTACTTCGCCCAGGTGTCCGAGGAGATCCGCAAGGTCATCCCGGCCCACGAGGTCAGCGTCATCCTCGACAACATGGGCATCCCGAACAGCGGCATCAACCTGTCGCTGAGCGACGGCACGCTGATCGGCCCGGCCGACGGCGAGATCATGATCGCGCTCAAGGAGCACCACGCCCCGACCGCCGACTACATGAACAAGCTGCGGAAGGAACTGCCCAGGAAGTTCCCCGACTGCGTGTTCTTCTTCGCCGCATCCGACATCTCGACGCAGGTGCTGAACTTCGGGCTGAGCGCGCCGATCGACATCCAGGTCAGCGGCCCGCTCGTCAACAACGACGCCAACCGCAAGCTCGCCCAGCGACTGCTCGACGACGTGCGCAAACTGCCCGGCGCGGCCGACGCGCGGCTCGCGCAGGTGACGCAGACGCCCGACATCCGCGTCGACGTCGACCGCACGCTGGCGGACCAGGTCGGCGTGACCCAACGCGACGTCGCGGGCGATTTGCTCATCTCGCTCTCGTCGTCGAACCAGGTGGCCCCGAACTACTGGCTCAACCCAGTCAACGGCGTCAACTACAACGTGCTGATCCAAACGCCGCAGTACGAGATCACGTCGCTGAACGACTTGGAGAACACGCCGATCGTGCCGGGCTCGGGCACGGGCACGGCCCCGGGCGACCCGTCGCGCACGCAGTTGCTGGGCAACCTCGCGACCGTCGGCCGGGGCGCGTCGGCCACCAACATCACCCACAACAACATCGTCCAGACGTTCAACGTGCAGCTGGACGTGTCGGAGGGCGATCTCGGCTCCGTCGCCGACCGCGTCCGGCAGGTCGTGGCGGATTACGAGAAGCAACTCCCCAAGGGGAGCAAGATCGCCATCCGCGGGCAGGTCGAGAGCATGTCCGCATCCTTCGGCGGGCTGGCGGCGGGGCTGGTGTTCGCAGTGTTGCTCGTCTACCTGCTCATGGTGATCAACTTCCAGAGCTGGGTCGACCCGCTGATCATCCTGATGGCGCTCCCCGGGGCGGCGGCGGGCATCCTGTGGATGCTCCTGGCGACCGGGACGACCGTGAGCGTGCCGGCCCTGATGGGCGCGATCATGGCCGTCGGCGTGGCGACGGCGAACAGCATCCTCGTCATCACCTTCGCCAACGACCAGCGGAAGCTCGGCATGAACGCCCACGACGCCGCGCTGACGGCGGGGCTGACCCGCCTGCGGCCGGTCTGCATGACGGCCCTGGCGATGATCATCGGCATGCTGCCGATGAGCCTGGGCCTGGGCGAGGGCGGCGAGCAGAACGCGCCGCTCGGCCGGGCCGTCATCGGCGGCCTGCTCGTCGCGACGTTCGCGACCCTGCTGTTCGTGCCGGTCGTATACAGCGCCCTGCGCAAGCGGGCCCCGCAGACGCACGTCGAGCCGGAGTTGATGGAACCGGACGAGCAGCAGGGGGCGCCGCACGGTACCCCGGCGCTGGCGTGACCCGGGAGGGCGAGGCTCCGTCCGAGCCGTTCGCCGCCCTTGACCGAGAATGACCTAGAATCGATGTCCGACAGACGAGAGCACACGATGAGTTCTTCACCGAATACGCCACAAGCGAATGCGCCGCTCGACCACGACGCGATCCCGACGGACCTGCCCAAGGTGGGCACGGGGACGGTCGCGGTGATCGCGTTCGTGATCGTCGCGGTTTTGGGCGGGCTGTTCCTGCTGGGATATTTGCCGTACCGCGAGCGGACGGCGCGACTGGCGCGCGAGGCGGCGGAGGGCGGCGACGCCAAGCCGGTCGTGCAGGTGTCGGTGGTCAAGCGGTCGCAGGCCGAGTCGGACCTGTCGCTCCCGGGTGACGCGCGGGCGAACCAGTCGACGGCGATCTACCCGCGGGCCAACGGGTATTTGAAGAAGCTGCTCGTGGATATCGGGGACCCGGTGAAGGAGGGGCAGTTGCTTGCGGAGATTGACACGCCGGAGGTGGACGCGCAGCTGGCGCAGGCGCGAGCGGTCGTGGTGCAGGCCCAGGCGAACCAGGGCAAGGCGCAGAACGACTTCGACCTGGCGCAGGGGACGCTGGACCGGTACGCCGGGTTCGCCAAGACCGGCGGGGTGACCCAGCAGCAGCTCGACGAGAAGCAGAGCGCGTTCGCGCAGGCCAAGGCGGCGCTGGCGGCGGCGAAGGGCGTGGTCAGCGGGGGCGAGGCCGACGTGAAGCGGCTCGAGGCGCTGTCGAGCTGGCAGCGGGTGACGGCGCCGTTCACCGGCACGATCACGGGGCGGAACTTCGACGTCGGCGCGCTGATCACGCCGGGGTCGACCGGGCGGGAGCTCTTGAAGATCGAGCAGACGGACGTGCTGCGGGTGTACGCGAGCGTGCCGCAGCAGTACGCGATGTTCATCCGGAAGGACATGCCGGCGGCGTTCATGGCGCGGGGCGGGCCGGCCCGGGCGTTCGCCGGGCGCGTGGCGCGGACGGCGGGCGCGATCGACCCGCAGACGCGCACGCTCCGCATCGAGATCGAGGTGCCGAACAAGGAAGGCCTGCTGTACGCCGGCATGTATGGCCAGGTGAAGTTGAAGGTGAAGCAGGACAAGCCGCCGGTCCGCGTGCCGACCAGCGCGCTGGTGTACAACGCCAAGGGGACGCGGGTGGCGGTGGTGAGCGCCGGTAAAGTGGCGTTCCGCGACATCCAGCCGGGCCGCGACTTCGGGCAGGAGATGGAGGTCACGGCCGACCTTGACGGGGGCGAGTGGGTGATCGCCAACCCGGGCGAGCGGCTGATGGACGGCCTGGCGGTCGAGGTCGCGGGC
>DATHXE010000816.1:0-8325 GCA_035459845.1 Tepidisphaeraceae bacterium
CAGGACGAGGCGGCCGTTATCCTCGTACGCGAGGGCGTCGCGGATCAGGAGGTGGAGCTCGGCGATCGACCACCCGTGGGGCATGGCGACGTCGCCGTTCCACGTCGTGCTGAGCAGCGCCTTGCCGTCCTTGTCGCGCCACCCGGCCGACCCGGACTTCCCGCCCTCGTCGAACGCGAAGAACCCGCGCGCGGGCTCGCCGGCCTTGTAAGCCGCGCCGCCGGTGATGTGGGCGTGGTCGAGGTGGCTGGCGATCGTCTTGTGGGCCGTCTCGCGGTTGCCGGCGAGCAGCGCCTGATGGGCCCTGGCGAGCGAGAAGTACCGCCAGCTCTTCACGGCCTGGGGGCCGATCGCCTTGAACTGCTGGAGGACGATAACGCGCGGGTCCTGCCGCGGGTCGTCGGCCAAATCGCGCGGCGCGGTCAGCTCGAACAGGCGGCACGGCCAGAGGACGCCGTACGAACCGTACCCCCGCGTGTAGTCCTTCCGGTACTTCGTCCAGTAGTCGTGCCGGAACTGCTCGGCAAGCTCGGCCCACGCGCCGCTCTCTACGTCGGCGGCGTTGCCATCGAGGTGACCGATCAGCTCGGCGGCCGCGTCGAGCCCCGCGACGTCGAACGCCTCGGTGTACTCCGGGTGGTGGCCGTCGCAGCTGCCGGGCTTGAGTTGCTTGCGCTGGTCGGCCGGGACCGCGTCGCCGAAGTCGAGCGACGTCATGCCGACCCAGTGCGGCTCGGGCGTCGTGCGATAGTAGCGGATCATCGCGGCGAGCTTGCGCACGGACGGGGCGACGCGCGCGAGCCACGCCTTGTCCTTGGTGAAGGCCCAGTGCTCGCCCATGATCCAGAGGATCTGCCCGGGGTTGTCGGCCTCGGGGTGCACCCGGCCGTTGAACGGGCGTTTCAGGAAGTAGTCGATGCACTTCTCCGCGAGGTCCGGGCGGCCGGCCTTGTGGAGCATGGAGGCGACGTACACGCCGTCGCGGTTGTAGACGTTGTAGTTGAGGACGGCGACGTCGGGGGCGTCGTCGTTCATGGCCAGGGCGGCGTGGGAGGCGAGGGCGGTGAGCGCGTCGGTCCAGCGCGGGTCGGGCAGTGCCACCTTCGCGCGGGCGGCGAGGTCCTTGTAATAGCGCTGGGCCTGCGCGAAGAGCTCGTGGACCTTGAGCGAGCGGTAGAAGTCGACGTCGGGGTTGGGCTGCAGGTCGCCGCCGGTCGCCGGGTTGAAAGGGGCGAGGTCGAACTGGGCCCACTTCGACACGCCGTCCCACTGGTGGGGCAGGACGCGCCGGCCCGGGAGAACGGGGCAGAGGATCTCGATCGTCTCGGACGCGCCGGGCGCGAGGCGGAGCGGGAAGGGGATGGCGGCGGCGCCGCGGCCGTCGGGGGAGCGGACGGCGTTGTCCGGGCCGATCTGGGGCGGCGGGAACGCGGCGAGGTCGAAGTCGGTGGTCGAGCCGACCGCCTTCGCCACCAGCGGCCGCGGGAGGACGATCGCCGGGCGGCCGTCGACGTCGATGCCTTCGAGGCGGCCGTTGATTTCGCCGAAGCGCTCGGCGACCTCGTTGACCGAAAAGCCCGCGGGACCGGTCGAGCGGAGCGCGACGTAAACGGTCGTGTCGGCGGGGGCGGCCGACGTGTTGGTGACGACCGCGCGCGCCGCAACGACGTGCACGGGCCCCGCCGGCGACTGCTGGACCGTCTGGCAGACCTCGGTTCGCACCTCGACGGTGCCGGCGTTCCACCGCGACCACGGGATGAGCAGCCCGCCAGGCGCCAGGCCGTGCTCGACCTTCACGCCGTCCATCGTGGGGGCGACGAGCTTGCCGGTGGCGGGGTCGGTGGCCCAGAAGTAGACGCCGTACGAGCCGACGCCGGGCGAGAAATTGCCCTCGGGCTCGACGAAGGTCTTGAGACGGTCGTTGGTGTTGGCGATGCCGATCGGGATGTGGATCAGCCCGCGCGGGGCGAGCGGGTCGCGCGGCGGGGCGGGCTGGGCGAACGTCGTCGTACAGGCCAGGAGCAGCAGCGTGAGGACGGCGCGAACATTTCCGGGTCGGGTCATCGCGGGGCCTCCGACGGCACTATACCGAGGGCCGGACGCCGCGGGCGCGACGATCGTGTCGTCACGGCTGTCCGACCGTCCACAAACGAACGATCGCGCGCCGGCGTCCGGCGCGCGATCGTCATATCGATGTAATCTCGGTCGTCCGGCCGGCGGTCACCTGATGCCCTGCATCGCGGCGCCGATCTCGGCGGCCGCGAACGGCATGACGCGCGAGGCCTCCTTCTGCAGGTCGGTCATGGCGGTGGTCAGCTCCTTCTCGTACTTCTCCTTGAGCTTCTTCTCCTCCTCGGGCGACGGCTGCTTCATCTTCTGGGCCTGCTCCCCCATCGCCTTGAGCTCCTCACCCAGGGTCTTGAGCTTGGGGGCGGCGGCCTTGGCCGACGCCTGGTCGGTAATGCCCTTCATGACGGACGTGATCTCCTTGATCTTGTCGATCATGTTGCTCATGGCCTTTTCGTGCTCGCTCTTACAGCCGGCGACCACGAGGGCGAGCGAGAGGACGACGAGGACGGACAGCTTGTTTCGCATAGCGGGATCCTTGTGAAGAGAACGGTCGGGGGCACGGGGGCGTTAGCGCCCGCCCATGGTGGCGAACTTGCCCATGACGGCTTCGAACGACTGGATGGCGGCCAACAGTTCGGGCGTCGCGAGGCCGGGGTTGGCGCCGATCCGCGTGGCCTCGCGCTCGATGGTCTGCCCGAGCGCGACGCCTTCGGCCTCCATGCGCTTCTTGAGGCGCTCGCCCTCGGCCTTCGTCCCCCGGATCGACGGGGCCTTGGCGGCGAGCTTCGCCATGTCGTCGGTGACCGACTTGATCTTGGCGGCGGCGGCGCGGGACGACGCCGGGTCCTTCACGGACGTGAGCGCGTCGGCGTACTCCTTCATCTTGGCGAGGAGGTCGTCGGCATACTTCTCGCCCTCGGACTTGCAGCCGGCGGCGAACAGGACGGACAGGGTGAGCAGGCCGACGACGGACAACTTACGCATCATGAGACGGGCCCTTCGGGAAGAGGTTTGAAGACGTGCCGCTTCCCGGACGTCGGGACGGCGGTGATCAGTCGGATGAACAGGGAACGGCGGGCGCGGTTACGGGACGGGCTGGTTCGGATCGGCGGTTTCTCCGCAGCGAACGGGCGAAGCCGCCAGCGGCGGAGTGCGCGTGGGTCACATGCCGCTGAGCGCGGCCGCGAGCTCCGGGGAGAACTTCATGACGCGCATTTTCTCGGTCGCGAGCTCGGTCTGGGCCTTGGCCATGGGCTCGAGGTACTTGAGCATCGCGGCGGCGTCCTTCTCGGTGAACTTGGTCTTGTCGATCTTGTCCATCCGGGCATCGATCGCCTTGATGTCGGCGAGGATCGCCTTGACCTTGGGGACGGCGGCCTTGGCGGACGCCTCGTCGGTCACGCCCTTGAGGACCTTGGTCATGTCGTTGGTCTTGTCGACCGTGTCGCTCATCGCGGACTCGATCTCGTTCTTACAGCCGGCCATGAGGAGCGCGATGGAGACGATGCCGACGAGGGAGAATTTGCGGAGCATGGCGAGGTGCCTTTGCGTGAGAGGTGTGTTCCGACCCGGGACGCCCGGAATTAGACCCGGCGTGATGGCCCGGGGCAAGGTTTTTCGATGCGGAAAGTGAGGGGCCTGATCAGGGCATTGGTCGATGCAAGTTCGACAGCGGCGCGCGGCGGCAGACGGCCGAAACGGGCCGCTCCAAACGCGCGTGCGCTGGCGCGTCGTCTGCCCGGTTATCGGTAGGAGCGTGGCGTCGTTGCGGAGGACGGGCCGAAATTCTCATTTCAGCGTCGACATCTGCTCGAAGGCGTTCTGGAGCTCGGGGGTCATGAGGGCGGGGTCGGCGGCGATGCGCATGACCTCGGCGGTGAAGGCGG
The DNA here is from genome assembly GCA_035459845.1 of Tepidisphaeraceae bacterium. GTDB lineage: Bacteria > Planctomycetota > Phycisphaerae > Tepidisphaerales > Tepidisphaeraceae > DASPKW01. The sequence continues at coordinate 3,957 of DATHXE010000816.1, forward strand.
TGGACGCATCCCGGAGCGGTTGCTCGTAGCGGGCCTTGAGCGGGGCGGACTGCTCGGGCGCCTCCTTGAGCCGGTCGGCCCGGGCCTTGAGGGCCTTGAGGTCGGCGACGATCGTGCGGAGCCTGGGGGCGGCGGCGCGGGACGAGTTGGCGTCGCGGACGGTCTTGAGGGCGGCGGTCATCTCGTCGAGCTTGCCGATCATGCCGGTGATGACCTCCTCGGCGGGGGTGGCGGGCGCGGGCAGGCCGCCGGCCGTCACGCCCTCGCCGCCGCCCGGCTTGAGCGTGACGCGGTAGAGGGAGGTGCGGGAGGTGACGAACAGGTCGTTGCCGCTCGCGCCGCCGAACGCGAGGTTGGCGGCGGGCTCGGGGACCAGGACGCGGGCGACGAGCTTGCCTTCGGGCGAGAAGATCTGGACGCCGTCGGCCGACGACGACCAGACCCGGCCGGCGCGGTCGACCTTGATGCCGTCGGGGGCGCCCTTGTCGATCGTGCAGAACGGCCTCGCCTGGCCGAGCGTGCCGTCGGCGTTCACGGGCAGCGCGCGGATGTGTTTGGGCTTGCCGGAGTCGGCGACGTAGAGGGTCTTGGCGTCGGGCGAGAGGGCCAGGCCGTTGGGCATGTCGAAATCGGTGGCGACCGCGGCGATGCGGAGCGTGTGGGGGTCGAGGCGGTAGACGTTGTTGGTGGCCTGTTCCTTCGGGGCGTCCTTGGGCTTGCCGTAGGTCGGGTCGGTGAAGTAGAGGGCGCCGGACGGGTGGACGGCGACGTCGTTGGGGGAGCTGAGCTTCTTGCCGTCGAACTCGTCGGCCAGGACGGTGACCTTGCCGTCCTTCTCGGTGCGGGTGAGGCGGCGGTTGTACCCTTCGCAGGAGAGGAGCAGGCCGGCGGCGTCGCGGGCGTTGCCGTTGGTGCCGCCGGAGTTTTCGCGGAACGTGGAGAGCTTCCCATCCGGCGTCCATCGCTTGATGTGGTTGCTCGGGATGTCGGAGAAGAGGAGGTAGCCGTCGGGCGCGCCGTCGGCGGCGGGCCCGCTGCCGGCGGGGAACCAGATCGGGCCTTCGGTGAACTTCATACCGCTGGCGACCTTCTCGACCTTCACCACTTCGGGCAGGAACTTGGCGGCGTCGGTTTTGTCGATGATCTCGACGGTCGGCTGGGCGGCGGCGAGCGGGGCGAGGAGGGCGAGGGTGGTGAGGACGAGGCGCATGGGGCCTTTCGCGAAGGGTCCGATGATCGAAACGCGGTCCACGGGAATAGTGCGAGGGACGGTCCGCGTTTAGGCCCGTTATCGCGCGAACCAGCGGCGCCACAGCGCGCGGAACGGGTACACCTGCTGCAGGATCGGGGTGACCAGCAACCGGTCGGGGCGCACGCTCGTCTCGACCGGGAACGTGTGGTCGCGGATGCCGGTGCGCGGGTACTCGCGGTCGTTGCGGTAGTGGGTGCCGAAGAGGCGGTCCCAGACGCAGAAGATCACGCCGAAGTTGAGATCCCAGTGGCGGCGGTGGGGCGAGTGGTGGACGCGGTGAGACTGGGGCGTGACGAGGAGCCAGCGGAGCGGGCCAAGGTTGGTGCGGATGTTGGCGTGGGTGAAGCGGGTGTAGGTGGCGTGGGCGAGCGCGTATCCGACGATCGCCGGGTTGGAGACGCCGAGCATCATGAGGGGGACGAAGCGGACGGTCTGTGCGATCGCGTACTCGACGACGTGGTAGCGCGTGTCGGTGAACAGGTTCATCTCGCGCTGGCTGTGGTGGACGGTGTGGAAGAGCCAGAACGCGGGGACCTTGTGGCGGACCCAGTGGTGGAAGAAGGCGAGGAAGTCGATGACGAGGATGGCCGCGACCGCGCGGGCCCACTCGGGCAGTTGGTGGACCCAGTCGACGGCAAGGAACGACAGTTTGGCCCGGAAGAAGGCGCGGAGGGCGGCGGCGTAGGTGACGACCACGGCCACGCGCAGGACGGCCTCGAAGAAGACCCAGACCAAGTCCTGGGCGAGGCCGACCGACAGCACCCGCTGGCGACGCCGCGCGGGGAAGCGATACTCGAGCGCGAGGATGACGGCGCACCCGGCGTAGAACCACGGCATGAGCAGCAGGCCGAGGACGACGTCGTCGTGGACGCGCGGGACGGCCTTGTCGATCACCCGCCTAGCGCCGGGAAAGGCTTGGTAGGCGGCGATGGCAAGGAGGACGAGGGTGAGCAAACCCAGGCCGATGGCGGTCCCGGTACGGGCACCGGTGCGCGGCGCGGGGGGATCGGTGATGCCGGCGGCGGGACTGACGACCGGTGTAGCGGTGGAGAAGGACATGGGCGGGCGGGGCAGTGTTCCTTAGTGTCGTAATGAACGCAACGGATGTTGGTCGGGGAGGCGGGCGTAGACAATTGAGAGACACGTGCGCGCGAGTCCGTGCTACTGGTCGGTCGATCCGGGGCGTCGCCTGAGGCTCCGCTCCCGGCGTGATGGCGCGTGATCGCGCGTGATCGCGCACCGTCATCCAACGTGATGGGGGTCACGGACCGAATCTGCGTCCGGGACTTCACCGGGCGGCCGCGGGGAGTGTATCTGTGGGTGTGGCGGTCTCGCGGGGAAATTCCGCGGGCGCGCCGTCACAACTCGCCTGGTGTGGACGCTACTACTTCAGAATGGTTACGACCCAACAAGAATCGCACCCGTCCGACGGCCAGCTGTTACAGCGGTACCTGGGCGGCGGGAATCCCGAGGCGTTCGCCGCGATCGTGCGGCGGCACGCGGGGTTCGTGTACTCGGTGGCCCTGCGGCACGCGCGGGACCGGCACTTGGCCGAGGACGTGACGCAGGCCGTGTTCATGCTGCTGGTGAAGAAGGCGGCGGCGCTGCGCGACCACGGCGAGCTGTCGGGGTGGCTGTTCAACGCGACGCTGTTCGAGGCGCGGAACCTGCTCAAGGCGCGCGGGCGGGAGGCCCGGCGGGTGGAGGCGCACGGCCGCGAGCAGGCCGCACGAGGCGAGGCCACGACGATGCAACACCCCGAGCCCTGGGCCGACGTCGAGCCGCATTTGAACGACGCGCTGGAAGATTTGGGCGAGGGCGAGCGGCAGGCCGTGATGATGCGGTATTTGCGGCAGAACTCGTACGACGCGGTGGGCGGCGCGCTGGGGGTGAGCCCGGTGGCGGCGCGGCAGCGCGTGCACCGGGCGCTGGACCGGATGCGCGAGTTCTTGAAGCGGCGCGGGGTGGTGGTGGGCAGCATCGGCGTGCTGGCGGAGGGGATGCGGCTGCACGGCGTGCAGGCGGCGCCGGCCGGGCTCGTAGCGAGCACGGTGGAGGCGACGAACCAACTGTCGGCGAGCCTGACCGGCTCCGGCGGGGTGGCGACCGCGCCGACGGGTGCCGCGGTCGTCGCCGCCGCCGTCGCCGCGGGGTCGCTCAAGGCCAAGCTGGTCGCGGCGCTGATCATCGTCGCGTCGGCGGGCGCGCTAGCCGGGGCGGTCGCCTTCTTCACCCGCGGCGGGCGAGGTGGACAGACGGTCTTTCTGGACCCCGCACCGGGTGGGGCCGGCGGGGCGGGCGGCGGTCGGCCCACAGCGCCCAGCGGCCCGGTCGTCCGGCCGGCGTTCAAGCTCGTCCGCGCGCCATCCCACGACGAGGGTCAGGGGACGCGCGAGGTCGGGGGGTTCGTGGGGTACATCAACCGGGGCGACTGGCTGCGGTACAACCGCGTCGACCTGGGGCCGCCCGCGGGCGCGGGCGAGACGACGTTCACGGCCCAGGTCGCGTGCCCGGCGCAGTTCGCGGGGAACAAGCTCGAGGTGCGGCTGGACAGCCTCGACGGCCCCCTGCTGGCGACGCTGACGGTGAAGTCGACGGGCGGGCACGTCTGGCGGCCACAGTCCGTACCCGCCGCGGCGCACCCGGGCGGCGTGCGCGACATTTTTCTGAAGTTCAGTGGCGGCGGGTGGAATCTGGACACGTTCAACTTCACGCCGGCGAGCCGGTCGGGGCTCGGGCCGATTGACGCGGTCGCGTTCAACGAGGCGCTGGGCGTGCAGACGCGCCAGGAGGTCGTGTGCGAGGCGGCCGACGGGTACTGGGTGCGGTACACGGGCCTGGACTTCGGCGGCGAGGGCGTTGACGGGGTCAAGATCACGTACTCGTGCGAGAACGCCAAGGCGGGCGGGGAGATCGTCGTACGGCTGGACCACCCGGGCGGGCCCGTCGTCGGCCGGTTGAAGGTGACGGGGACGGGCGGCAATGGGCGGTACGTGACGCGGGTGGTGCCGCTCGAGGCGACGGCTGGGCGGCGCGACGTGGTGCTGGCGTTCGCGGGGAGTTCGCCGGGGATCGCGAGCGTGTCGCGGATCGAGTTCGTGCGCGGGGCTGCGGCGG
>DATHXE010000817.1:0-2021 GCA_035459845.1 Tepidisphaeraceae bacterium
GAGTGCGCGGTCGCGGCTCGGACGTGTGCGAAACGAGTCGCGCGGCGCGCCCCGGTTCGGGGGCGCGCCGCGGCGCGGGGGTTCATAGGACGGCGGAGGAGTGACCTACTTCTTGGTCGGGCCGACGCTCTGGACGCCGCCGACGGCGCCGGTGCCGCTGCCGATGGGGCCGGCGATGTTCTCGGTGGTCTTGCGCCAGGATGCGAGCGGGCTGTCGTCGACGAAGACGATGTCGCCCTCTTCGAGGATGTAGTTCTGGCGCATGTCGCCGGTCATCTGGATGTGCTTGAGATTGATGATGGCGGTGGCGCGCTCCTGGCCGGGCTTGGCGGGGCGGCTGAGGGCGATCTGCTCGGGCCACGCGTCGTCGGACAGGCCGGCGTCGGCGAGCGCGCTGATGACCGTGTCGCGGCCGGTGTAGGCCTTCTTGCCCTGCCCGCCGGCCGACACGCCCATGACGAAGTAGAACTTCGAGTTGTACTCCGACACTTCGACCTTGACGTCGGGGTTGTTGTAGTACTTGTTGGCCGCGTCGGTCAGGAGGGTGCTGATCTCGATGGGGGTCTTGTTGGCGACGTAGATCTCGCCGAGCAGGTTGACGGCGATCTTGCCGTCGGGGCGGATCTGGGTGGTGATGTTGTCGAGTTCCTTGATGCCCGGGGCCTTGAGGGTGAGCTTGTCCGGGGGGGCGACGCGGTATTCGGTGGCCGAGACCTCGCGCTCCTTGGCGGGACGGAAGACGCCCTGGGGGCCCTCGGCGTTCATCGTGCTCTCGCGGGCCTGGGTGCACCCGAGGCCGACGAGGGCGACCGTGGTGGCGAGGACGGACATGCCGAACTGACGTGCGATCTTCATAGCGGTTCTCCGACTGTTCTCACCAGCGTAGGAGACGTTGTGTTTTAATATACCCGGTGGCCGCCGGTTTGACCCGACGACCACCGGTTTTGGAGTTCCACGGCCGCGCTGCAATTCGTAGCCGTGGTGGAGTAAAGCCGACGTTCAACGTGTCGCTCGCGGCTCAGCGACCTGACAAGCCATCGTTCTACCCGATCTTATCGGACCGGATGAAAACGATTGCCGCGCGTGTGGCGGACGCGACCGCAAAACTAACGCCGCGCCCGTTCGTACTATCCATTCATACGGCGGTCCGTGCCGTGAGTCTTTCACTAATTGAGAGAGACCTCACTTATTTCGGGCTCGTCCTTGGGGGCCGATCACGGTTTGTGCGTGCTACCGAGCCGAATCGCATTCACTGTTCGAAGCTAGATCCTTCGCTGCGCTCAGGATGACGGCGCGCTGCGCCCGCGTACGACGAACGGCCTTAGAACCCGGTCAGCGCCATAATCGCGAGATCGGTCGCGGGGATGATCGGGCCGAGCAGGCGCTCGGTCTTCATCCGGAATTCCGCGAGCGGGCTCGGCGGGACGTACACCAGGTCGCCTTCTTCGAGCACGTAGTTCTGGTCGGCCTTGCCGGTCTCGCGCATGGCCTTGAGGTCGATCGTGACCTTCTGCTTGACGTTGACGTCCTCGCTCGGGCGGATCAGGACGACCTTTACGGGCCAGGCGTCGTCGTTCAGGACGGCCTCGGACAGCACCTTGACGACCGTGTCACTGCCGGTGAACGCCTTGGGGCCGGGGCTGACGACCTGGCCGAAGACGTAGTACTTCTTGCTGTTGAACTCGATCACGTCGACGGCGACGGAGATCGTGTCCTTGTTGTAAAAGCGCTCGAGGCGGCGGGACAGGTCGTCGGCGATCTCGGCGGGGGTCAGGCCGGCGACGTACATCTCGCCGACGAGGTTGAGCGTGACCTTTCCGTCGGGACGGAGCTTGGCTTGGAACTTGTCGAGCTCTTTGATCAGCGGGGCGGTGACGCGAATGACGTCGGGGGCCTGCACGCGGTAGGTGGCGGGGGGGACGTCGATCACGACCTGCTGCATCCAGCGGTTGAGGTCGGCGCTCTTCTCGGTCTTTTTGGACGGGGCGGCGGGGGCTTTATCCCCCTGCTGGGCGGTCGCG
>DATHXE010000818.1:0-2304 GCA_035459845.1 Tepidisphaeraceae bacterium
GAGCTGCGCGTGGAGTTCGAGGAAGCGCAGACCGCGGTGACGCCGGGGCAGGCAGTGGTTGTTTATGACGGGGAAGTGGTGCTAGGGGGCGGGTGGATCGAAAAGGGCGCGTAGCGCGGGCCTTGCCCACCGTTTCGGAGAGACGTTCGACTGGGGACGGTCAATGCGCGAGAGGTTGGCAGAGCCCACCCTACGGCGCACCGTTTGCAGTTCCTCCCTCGTCCTTACCACAGGAGACGATTATGGAACTGCTACTTGCAATGACCGCAATGCCGGTTGCCGCGGCGGGTTGGGCCCTCATCTTTACCTGGCTCATCGGGGGCGGGTTCGGCCTGTTCCTGCTGCTGTTCCTGCTGTTGAAGGTCATGGGTAAGTGAGGCCGGACCGCGCCATACCGATACCCGTGCGCCGAGAAGGGGTCCGGCGTGCGGGTACTGCATTGGATCGATTGAACCGGGTGTGCTGACTCTCCTGTGAACGCCCGCGGATTCTTCCGCGGGCGTTCTCTCGCGCGGACCGATTGCCGCCCATTGTCGGGGCCGCTGGATCGTTCGCGACGCTCGGTCCGAGCCTTCCTGACGCGCATGCGGGGACCGCGCGGTTCGGACGGGGCTCGTTGCGAAAATTGCATGACCGGTCAGCCGGGCGCTACCGAATTGACGCACCCCTGACGCGCGGTCGACCGCCGGGGGCGGCTTTGATTTGATTCGATTAGCGTGATACGTTCGCCGTGGCGGGCAGGGTTGCCCGATATGTAGAGGGAAAGGACTCCCGACATGCTCCTTCATACACTGCTGCGGCAGATGGATCCGGCGGCGTCGCTCGACGGCGTGCCCAACGTACACGTGACGGCGGTGCGCGAGGACTCGCGGCAGGTGCAGGTGGGCGACTTATTCGTGGCCCGGACGGGAGTTAAGACGGACGGGGCGGCGTTCGCGATGGACGCCGGCCGGCGCGGGGCCGTCGCGGTCGTCACGCAAAGGCGAATCGAGGGGTGCTCGCTGCCACAGGTGATCGTGGCGGACGCGGCGGGGGCGGCGTCGCGGCTGGCGAATTTGCGCCTGGGCGAGCCGAGCTCGGCCGTGAAGGTCGTGGGCATCACGGGGACGAACGGCAAGACGACGACGGCGTACCTGATCCGCCACATCCTAGCCAAGGCGGGGAAGAAGTGCGGGCTGATCGGGACGGTCGAGATCGACGACGGGAAGGATTGCTGGGAGGCGGAGATGACCACGCCGGGGGGCGCGGACGTGGCCGAGTTGCTCGGGGCGATGCGCGACAACGGGTGCAAAGGGGCGGCGATGGAGGTGTCGAGTCACGCGCTGGACCAGGGGCGCGTGGCGGGAGTGAAGTTCGCCGGGGCGGGCTTTAGCAACCTGACGGGCGATCACCTGGATTACCACGGGACGATGGAGCAGTACGCGGCTGCCAAGGCGCGGCTGTTCGAGGGGCTGGCGGAGGATGCCGCGGCGGTCGTCAACGCGCACGACGAGTGGGCGTGGCGGATGGTCCGCGACTGCGGCGGGCGCGTGGCCCGGTTCGGCTTCTCCAACGGGTGCGACTACCGGGCGGCGGACTACAAGATTGCCGCCGACGGGTCGCACTTCATCCTGCACACGCCCGACGGCCGGGCCGAGGTGCACATGGCGCTCGTCGGCCGGCACAACATCGAGAACGCGCTGATGGCGGCGGGCCTGTGCTGCGAGACGTACGGGCTGAGCGTGCACCAGGTGGCGGCGGGGCTGAAGGACGCGCTGGGCGCGCCCGGACGGCTGCAGCCGGTACGGTGCGGGCAGCCGTTCGCGGTTCTCGTGGATTACGCCCACACGGATGATGCGCTGCGGAACGTGCTGTCGGCGCTGCGGCCGCTGTGCAAGGGCCGGCTGCGGGTGCTGTTCGGCTGCGGCGGGGATCGCGACCGGACGAAGCGGCCGCGGATGGCGCAAATCGCACAGGAACTTGCGGACGACGTGTGGGTGACGAGCGACAACCCGCGGACGGAGTCGCCGGAATTAATTATCGGACAGATCCGCGCCGGGTTCGTCGCCGGCGGGCGGGGTCAAGTGATCGAGGAACTGGATCGGCGGGCGGCGATCGCCGGGATCATCGAGAGCGCCGAACCGGGGGATGTAGTACTGATCGCGGGTAAGGGGCACGAGAACTACCAGATTATCGGCACCCAGAAGCGCCACTTCGACGACGCCGAAGAGGCGACGCGGGCCCTGAAGTCGCGCGTGGCCGCGGCATCGCGATGAGTACCGAGTGACCGTATCGTACGTTATCGATGGGTCGCGCGGCGCGGTC
>DATHXE010000819.1:0-6089 GCA_035459845.1 Tepidisphaeraceae bacterium
CTTCGCCCAGGGAAACTCCAGCGCCCGGTCCCGGGCGGCCTCCTGCCGGGCCCGGCGGAACGCGGCGTCGGTCACCAGCCGGCGCAGGTGTTCGGCCAAGGCGCCTTCGTCGTCCCGGTCGAAGCCGAGGGCGGCGTCGCCGACCACTTCGGGCGTCCCGCCCGTCCGGGCCGCGACCGTTGCCAGACCGCACGCCATCCCCTCGAGCGTGACGAGTCCGAACGGCTCGTCCCATCGAGACGGCATCACGTGAACGTGGGCGCGCTGGTACTCGCTTGCGATGTGCCACCGGTCGACCAGTCCGGGAATGCGGACCTCAACGCCCGCCGCTCGCAGCCCACCGATCAAGTGCCGCACCTCGCCGGTGTAAGGGTCGTTCTGCCCGTCCGCGATCGCCACGCCCACCAACTGGAGTTTGAACGACGCCGTGTGCCGGGCGACTCGGCGCGCCGCGCGGAGCAGCAGGTCGGGGGCCTTGTCCGGCCCGAGGCGCCCGGTGTAGTTGATGACCGGGACTTCGCCCGGAGCGGCCGGCGCGGGGGCGAACCGCGCGGCATCGACCCCGCTGTGCAGCGGGACGACTCCGCCACGCCCCGCCAGGCCGTAAATTCGTTCGATGCGCCGCGCCGTGAACCCGCTGCACGCCGTGACCACGTCGGCGGACGATTCGACGGCCCGGCGGAACGGCGGGCGCGCCACGTGCTCGTTCTGGAAGTGGCAGACGATAAACGCCGCCGGAAACCGCCGCCGGAGGTAGACCGTCAACTCGGGGTCGTTCTGCAGGAACAGCGTGGCGTCACCCGCGCCAGCGGCCTCGATCGCGTCGCCGACGCGCCGGGCGAAGGCGCTCAACCCGGCCACGCCCCAGCCGGTCACCTTGCGGTGCACGCGGCGAGCCAGGCGCGCGACCGGCCCCGTGCGGCGCGTGACGGGCCACGGCATCAGGGTCGTCCGCGACCACGGGAACGGCTCGCACCCGTTGTCCTTCGAGATCACGAGCGGGCACACGCCGTCCGCCGCCTGGGCGGCGCGGCACACCTCCCACACCCACGGCCCCAGCGAGCCGCTGTGGGTGGGGGTGAACGTGTCCCCGCTGGAATTGATGAAAACGACGTCGGTCGACATTTGATCGATTTGGGCGGCCGATCGGAGAACGGGTGCGGGGTCAACTGACCCGGCTCAAAAACCAGTCGGCACGCGGAGGACGGCCATCGATGTCCCGTCGAGCCGCTTCAGCGGCATCCCTCGGGTCGCCTCGCAAATCGCGTGAACGAGTCCCGACCAGTACGGCTCGAAGTCGTGCCAGACGATCGTCCCACCCGGCTTCACGAGTTTCAGGGCGGTGCGGCTGTCGCACAGGCCGTGGCGGTAGTCGTGGGCGGCGTCGACGAAGACGAAATCGATCTGACCGTGGAACGGAGTGAAGTCGTACGTCGTCGCGTCCGCCCGGACCTGTTTGATCTTCGACCGGGCCGGAGAGTCAGCGTACCGCTCGCCGACCCGCGAGCCCGAAAAGGATTCCGGGGATTGCGTGGCGTCGAACGCCGACTCGGGCAGGTCGATCGTATGGACGACCGCGTCGGCCGGGGCGGCTTCGGCAAGTCGGCGGGTCGTATTGCCGTCGAACGTGCCGATCTCGAACAACTTTCGTGGCTGAAGCACGGTGACGGCGGCCGCGAGGTAAACCTCCTCGTGCAGCTTCACGTTCCACCCGTGGCGCCCGAAACTGCTCGGGTCGACGGAGAAGCTGGCGTCCTTCGGTTCGGAAAACAATTCGTTGAAACAGGCCGCGGGTACCGCCTGCTGGGCCCGTGCGGCCGCGTACTCAACGGGAAACTTTATGCAAGACCTCGCGAATTCGAGTAATCGCTTCGGTCGCACTAGATTTAGCAAAGTCTGGTCGACCGCCGCCGCCGCGGCACGAATAGGCATGGGCTTGCTGTGTACGCTCATAGTGGGGCTTGGCAGAGACAACGGAGGCCGAGTGCAGCGGCCGGCTTTACGTCGTGGGCACGGCCGGTACGCGAAGCCTGAGCGTCACGCTGTGCGCCCAACTCGGCCGACGCAGCACGCCGTGCACCGCCTCCAGGAACATCAGCCCGCTCAGCAGAAACGGGTGGCGGTCGAACCACCGGCTGCCGCTCATCACCTGCATCAGCTGTCGCCCGGTGATCTCCAGCCCGACCGACCGCACCAGCCGCTTGAGCGCCCGGTATTTCATCTCCGAGATGTGGTCGTGCCCGGCGTGCACCTTCATCACCGGCCGGCCCTGCCCGTCGAGTTCCGTGCCCTTGCCCGTGTAGTAGGAGCGGTACAGGCGCCCGCCGCACAGCCAGTTCGCGGCCTTGGCGGCGGCCTTGAACAACCCACCCTTGAGGGGCGTGCTGAGCACGATCAGCCCGCCCGGGCGGGTCACGCGGACCAGCTCGCGCAGCGCGGCCGCCGGGTCGGTCATGTGCTCGAGGACGTCGGAAAGCGACGACACCTGAAACGTCCCGTCCGCGAACGGCAGGCCGGCGCCGAGGTCGGCGTGGCGGAACTCACAGGCGCCGTAGCCCTCGACCGCGCTCGCGAACGACCGCGCGTAGGCCAGCTGGTTGTCGTCGATGTTGACCCCGACCAGGCGCAGGTTCCGCGGCTTGCCCAGCATGCTGTGGAGCATGAACAGGTGGTTGCCGTACCCGCAGCCGACGTCCAGCACGGCGGGCGCGGACGCCGCCAGGTCGACGCCCGAGCGGATGAACTCCAGGATCGTCCCGTCACGGATCGTCCCGTGGCGGAAGCCGACGATGTCGCCGCGCCCCTCCCACTGGTACGCGACACGGTTCTCAAGGCACGGACGGCTGGCGTCCCCCGCCCGGTTGATCAATCCATCAGGGGCAAGCGGTGCCGGCTCGCCGGCGACATCGACGCGGGCCCGGAGCATCACATCGACGTTCATGTCGTCTCCGATCGGGCAGTCGCCAGCTGATTCGCCGTAACCGGCCGTCGGGCCCGGCGGTCGTGTGGTGTCAGATAACATCCGCGAACCTCCGCTCCATCCGCTTGAACGACATGGCCCCCAGCACCACCAGCGCCGCCGCCACCCCCGCCGACCACGCCAGCGCCCCCCACCCCGGCATCGGGCCGCTGCCCAGGATCGAGCTCCGCAGGGCCTCGAGCGGGGCCGTCAGCGGGTTGCAGTAATAGACCGTCCGCAGGTGCTCGGGCACCGCCGACACCGAGTACGCGACCGGGCTCGCGTACAACAGGATCTGCAGGAACACGGGCAGGATGTACTGCACGTCCCGGTAGCTCACCGTCAGCGCCGACGCGATCAGGCCGATCCCCAGCGCGATCGCCAGCAGGATCGCCAGCCACACCGGCGCCAGCAGCAATCCCCACCCCGGCGCCACCCCGTAGGCCGCCATCAGGACGGCCATCATCCCGGCGGCCACGGCGAAATCGACCAGCGCCGACGGCACGGTCGACAGCGGCAACACCAGCCTCGGGAAGAACACCTTCGAGATCAACTGGGCGTTGCCGACCAGGCACGTGCTGGTCTTGGTCAGCGTGTTGCCGAACAGGTTCCAGCCGAGCAGCCCGGCGAACGAGAACAGCAGGTACGGCGTGCCGTTGCTGGGCAGCTTGGCGACCGTCCCGAACACGAACGCGAAGATCCCGGCCGCCATCAGCGGCTGGAGGAGCACCCAGATCACGCCCAGGGCCGTCTGCTTGTAGCGCAGCTTGAGGTCCCGGCCGGCGAGGGTGAACAGCAGGTCGCGGAACTGCCACAGTTCCTTCAGGTTGAGCGCCGACCAGCCGCGACTGGGGCGAATGATCAAAAAAGGCTCGGGCGCCGACACGTCCGCGTGCGAGGGGTCGTGGGGCGGCGCCTCCGCCATGGGGGTTACATCCGGGGATTCGATGACGGCTTCTGACATGGGGTTCAACACGGCGTGTGACGGGCGAGCGCGTCGCCGACGGTCAATTGCTGGTGGCGTGCGGTCAATGGCGGACCGCGACGGCCGCCGTCGACGCGTCCTCGTCCACGTCCGTCGCAGGATCGGCTTCCACCCGCTCGGACGGGATCTCGTTGAACCCCCACCGGCCGATGCGGATTTCCGCCGGGACGACCGACGCGCGGCTCCGCTCGGCGCTGGCCTGGATCCATTCGCTTTCCACGATCGCCCCGAACTGCTCGCGGAACCGCGGGGCGTTGAACCGCTGGGCGTTGGCCCGGATGACTTGCGGGTCCCAGTCGCCGACCGCCTCGAACTCGTGCACGGCCGCGATCAGGCTCTGGGCCGTCTGGTCGCCGAAGAAGATCCCGGTCAATCCGTCGACGATCGTCTCGGCGGCCCCGCCCCGGCCGAACGCGATCACCGGCGTCCCGCACGCCTGCGCCTCGACCGGGACGATCCCGAAGTCCTCCTCGGCCGCGAACACGAACGCCTCGGCCCCGCGCATGTGCGCCAACAGCGACTCGAACGGTTGGTGTCCGAGGACCCGCACGTTCGGCTTGGCCATCGCCTTGAGTTGCTTGTATTGCGGACCGTCGCCGATCACGGTCAGCCGCTTGTCGGGCATCCGGTTGAACGCCTCGACGACCAGGTCGATTCGCTTGTACGGCACCAGCCGCGACGCCGTCACGTACCCGCTCCGCGGGCCGTCGCCCGGCGTGAACTGGTCGAGGTCGACGGGCGGGTACACGGTCGTCGCCGGCCGCCGGTACGTCTTCTGGATCCGCCGCCCGACGAACTTCGAGTTGGTCAGGTACACGTCCGGGCCGTTCGCCGAACGAACGTCCCAGTTCCGGATGTAGTGCAGCAGCACCCGCGCGAACGCCGACTTGATCCCGCCCAGCAACCCGCTCTTCGACAGGTACTGCGTCTGCATGTCCCACGCGAACCGCACCGGCGTGTGGCAGTAGCAGACGTGGAGTTGGTCCGGGCGGGTGATGACACCCTTGGCCGCCAGGTACGAGCTCGAGATGATCAGGTCGTACGCCGACAGGTCCAGTTGCTCGATCGCCAGCGGCATCAACGGGAGGTACGCCCGGTGCCGGGACCGGGCGAACGGCATCCGCTGGATGAACGTCGTGTTCACCGGCTTGTTCTGGATGAAGTCGCGCTCCCCCTCGGGCAGGAAGTCGAACAGGGCGAACAGGTCGGCGTCCGGGTAGACGTTCAGGATCTGCTCCAGCACGCGCTCGGCGCCCGCGTAGCAGTACAGGAAGTCGTGGACGACGGCGATCTTGCGATTGCGACGGAACATCGGTGCTCCCTCATCGGGAAGGCCCATCCCCTTGGGTCGGTTTCGCGCCACCGGTGGCGGCGACGTGCGGCGGACGCGGGGCGGCGACCCGCGCGCCGCGGGTCGGCTCGGTCTCATGGCTTGAGCGGCACCGCGGCGACCGCCTCCAGCCACGCCCGGATCGCGTCGATTCGCGCCCCGAGCGACCGGTTCGCCCCGTTGCGAAGGGTCAGCATCTTGATCTGGTCGAACGCCGCCTGCACGTCCGCCGCGCGGGCCGGGGTCTCGGCCCGGTAAAGCTCCGCCAGCCGCACAAGCCACTGCACGTTCTCCGGGTCGGCTTGGATCGCCGCCCGAAGGCTCCGCTCGGCCGCGCGGCGGTCCCCGGCGACCTCCTGCACGTGCGCCAGCGTGTCCAGGTAGCCCGGTTGCCCCGGCTCGACCCGGAGCGCGTCGGCCGCGAACATCGCCGCCCGCTGGACGTCCCCACCCGGCATGTCTGCCAGGACCATCGCCAGGTTGTTCTTGGCCACCGCAAAGTTCGCGCCCCGCGCCGCCGCACCCGCGATCGCCCGCTCGTACAGCGCCACCGCCACCGGGAAATCCTTCTCCTTCTCCGCGACCGAACCGAGCCCGTAGAGCGCCATCGGCGACAGGTCGGCCCGCGCCGCCAACGCGCCGCGCCGCCGCCTCGCCTGCTCCGCGAGGGCGGCATCTCCGGCCGTCGCGGCCAGCCGCGACAGCGCCCCGATCGCCTGGGCCTCCTCCTCTGGCGTCCCCGGGGTCGGGAGCGCCGCGACCGCCGCCGCCCACCGCGCCGCCAGCGCCGGCGAGGGGTTCGCGTCGGGAACCTT
>DATHXE010000820.1:0-1968 GCA_035459845.1 Tepidisphaeraceae bacterium
GCGAGCCTGACGTACGACCGCCCCATCCCCACGCGCTCGCCGTAGATGCACGGGAAGTCCGTCTCCCCGCTCGCCCGCACGCGAAACCCGCAGTTGAGCACGTGGTACCACATGTTCAGCTCGGACTTCGGCTCCGTGTCAACGGTCGAGATGAAGTCGACCGCCGGCACGGGCTTGCCGTCCGGCCCCGGCACCTCGTGCGTCACGTCAACGATGAACTCGTTCGCCCCGATCCCGTTGTAGTCCGGCACCTCGTAGCTCGGCAGCTTGCCGTCCTTCACCGCGATCCCGTTCCCGCTGTGCGCCGGCCCCGTCACCGCACCCTGCCGCTTCGCCCACTTGAGCGTGTTCAGGCCGAGCGTCGGCCAGTGATTCTTCGAGTCGCCACCGGGATAAATCTGCTCCTTGAGCCGCAGCAAACAAAGGTGGCCCGAGCGGTGCGACCCGAAGCCGGACACCTCGATGTCGTACCGCAGCAGGTACGGGTGGGTCGACACCTTGTCGTCGGCCCCGGTGAAGAACTGCTTCTGGAAGTCGAAGCAGGGGCCCCACGTCAGGTTGCAACCGACCTTGAGGTCTTCGCCCAGGATGTGCCGCATCATGTCGCCGGCGAGCACGCCCTCGGTCGGCTGGTTGTAATGCGCGCACCCGGCGGCGTGGATGTGGTGGTCGCCCGACCAGTACCCGCGCTTGGCCGGGTCGATCCAGCGCTTGAGCGCGATTTCGACCGCCGGCATCCCCCCGGCCACCACCAGTGGCCGCGATTGCGGCAGATACTCCGGCCCGCGCGTCACCTCCAGCGTGTACGCCCCGTCCGGCAGTTTCACCGTCTCGCCGTCCGCCCGATACACCTGCTGCTGGAAGAAGAAGTCCGGCGCCAGCCGCTTCGCCTGCGACGGGTACACGTGCCCCGCCTTGTCGCGGATGACCAGCGCGGCGGTCGTCGGCTTCCCGTGTTCATCCTTGACCCGAAACGCAACCTCGCGCGCCGGATCCGCCGTGAACATCACCGCGAGCTCGCTCCGAAACCCCAAATCCTGATTCCCCTGCCCCGCCAGGAACACGAGCGTCGCCTGCCGCCGCCCCGCGTCCCGCGAGTAAAACTGCACCACCCGATACTCGACCTCCAGTCCCGAGAGCTTGTCCGCCAGCGGCTTGGCGGTGTACTGCGCGATCTCCAGCCATCGGTCGCGCACCTGGTCCGCCGGCGAATTCGCCAGCGGCTTGCCCTGCGGCGATTCGACCTTCAGATCCCCCGTCAGCCCCGCCTGGTTGTGCACCTTGATCAGGAACGTCCGCCACCCCGCTTCCAGCAACCGCGGCGCGGCCGGCCCCGCCGCCACCTTCACCCGCGCCTCCGGATTGATGTCGACCACCGCGAGACACAGCGGGTCCAGCGCCGCCTGAATCGCGCGCACGCCGGCCAGTTCATCCTTCGCACCCGCCGCCGACTCAATCGCCTTCCGCGCTTCGTCCGGCAGGTGGGCCCCGGTGAACTCGAGCGTCTCGGCGAGCGCCCGCGCGTGTGCCGCGAGCGGCTGCAGCGCGACCTGCTCCACGACCGGCACGTCCGCCCGCGCCACCGGCGTACGAGCGCACGTGAACAGCAACACGAGCCCGAGATGCCACGCCCGAGAATGCCTCGCCATCGCCCGCTCCTCCGCAAGGGACAGGCGCAGCTTACACCGTCGACCGCGGGGCCACATGAAAAATATGCGAACCTACTTCCGCCGCGCCGTATCCACGAACAGCACCATCGACGGGTTCCCCACGGGCGTGAACCGCCCGGTAAACCGCAGCCGCCCCGACCGCCGATCCACCTCGAACGCCGCCACGTGATCCCCGCGCTGATTGCAGCAGTACAAGAATCGCCCGGTCGGGTCGAAGCTGAAACTCCGAGGGTAACTCCCGCGCGTCCATTCCTCTCCGACGTACGTCAGCATGCCGCCCTCGTCGACCGCAAAGATC
>DATHXE010000821.1:0-5291 GCA_035459845.1 Tepidisphaeraceae bacterium
AAGCCCTTGGCGATCCCGCCGGTGTGGGCGGCGGCGGCGATGCCCATGCCGAGCGTGAACGTCAGCAGGTTCATCGCCATCATGACGAACGTCTGGACGGCGGCGCCGTCCTTGGGACGTGGAGAAGTCCTGAGTGCCGAGTCCTGAGAGCTGAGAGGAGCGCCGGGCGCCGCGCCCTTCTCAGGACTCAGGACTGAGGACTCAGCACTTCTTCTCGGGTACGCCAGGTCCGCCAGTGGGAGGCCGTAGTTCCCGCTGTTGTAGAACATGACCGCCAGGGCGATCGCGGCCAGCGTCTTGCGCGAGATCTTTAGCGCCCGCCCGATCCCCCAGACGATCAGGCCGAGCGTGACGACCTGGATGACCGTGATCAGGAAGATCCCGCCCATCTCGCCGACGGTGAGCTTGCTCGTGGCGACGTTCTGGAAGATGAAGGCGGGGACGAACAGGTAGATGTTGAGCTTGCCGAGCGTGGCGACGTCGACCCGCAGCTTCCACCGGAGCAACGCGCCGATCACGACCAGCAATAGGATGGGGGCGAGCACCGTTAGCAGGATGTCGGCGATCAGCCCGGGCATGGGGGCGAATGATACAGAAACCGTGAGCGAGCCCACAGAGCCGGGGTTAAGGTCAGGAAATGACGAAGGTCGAAATTCGAAGCTCGAATCAATGACGAATGACCAGGGACGAATGACGAAGCGGAGGGCTTCCGCAGGTCGCGTCCCGTTTCGTCCTTCGACATTCGACCTTCGGATTTGATTCGAGCCTCGAGTTTGGTCGTTCGTCATTACCCGAGGGATTCGTTAACGGCATCGCGTCTGACGGGGTATAGACCCTGGTAAGTCGCGCACACGGACGCGCCAAGGCCTCGACAGAAGGACGTTGTGAGCACGATCTCGAACCGCGTGATTCCCGCCGCCAGTGCCGCGCCGCCGCGCAAGGGCCCGTCCGTGCTCGCGCCGGCGCTGGCGATCCCGCGCCGGTGGGACTGGGGCCGGGCGGTGCAGGTGCTGCTGGGGGTCGAGCTCGTGCTGGTGCTGGCGCTGGCGCAGGTGATGTTCGCGGGGTACCGCGTGGGGGTGGGCAACCAGTCGATCCAGATCCCGTTCCTCAAGCACTGGATGGACCCGCAGCTCTTCGCCGCCGACCCGGTCGTGCAAAAGACGCTGGCCGACTACCCGAGCATGTTCTTCAAGGGGCTCGCCAAGGTCGTCGGGGTGGCGGACGCGTGGCTGCCCGCCGCGAAGCCCGGCGCGGCCCGCCCGGTCGACCCGCTCCTCTCGGTCTATTTCTGGCTGCACGTGCTGACCGCGGCGGCGGTGTTCGCGTGCGCGTACAAGCTCGGCCGGGCGATGTTCAACGGGAGCCGGGCCGCCGGGGCGGCACTCGTGCTCCTGCTCGCCTGCGGGCACCACCGCGCGCTGGCAGGCGACGAGCTCTACTCGATCGGGTTCACCCACACGTGGGCCGTCTTCCCGCTGGCGATCGGCGCGCTGGCGCTGTTGTACGCCGGGCGTTACGTCTGGGCGTTCGCGCTCGTCGGCGTGATGTTCAACCTGCACGCGCTGACCGCGGCGTACCTGATGGTCATGTTCTGCGCGTGGGGCGCGCTCGAGATTCGCCGCCAGCCCGGGTGGGCGTGGCGGCTCGCGCTGTGCGTCGGCGTGTTCGCGATCCTCGCGGCCCCGACGGCGCTGGAGATGCTCGCCAACAAGCAGCAGTGGACGCCCGATTGGCTCGAGAAGACGCGGATCCGCTCGGCCGACCACAGCTTCCCCAGCGTCTGGTGGGTGCAGGGGGGGCTGGACGTCCCGCGGTTTCTGCTGCTCGCCGGTCTCGCCGCGGTCGCGATGTCCTGGACGCCCGACCCGCGCGTGCGGCGGAAAAGCCTGCTCATGCTCGCGGGCGTCGCGTTCCTGTTCGTCGTCGGAATCCTATTCACCGAACTCTGGCCCAAGGCGACGGTCATCCGCGCGCAGCTGTTCCGCGCGTCGCGCCTGGCGATGGTGCTGATGCTGGCGCACGTGGCGGGCGGGATCGTCGCGGGCATTCGCGCCGGCGGCTGGGGCAGGTGGTTCGTCGGGCGGACGCCGCCCGCGCAGACCGGATATCGAGGCAGCGGGGACCGCCCCGCCGCGGGCGACCCGACGTGGTCGATCGCGCGCGAGCGCGTGGGCGTGACCGGGTGGCTGGAACTCCTCGTCGCCGTGGCCACCTTCGCGTGCGTCGCGGTCCCGGGGCTCTTCGCGCTGGCGCCGTGGGTGCTGCTGGCCGCCGTCGGCGTGGCGATCGCCAACGGCCGGCTGAGCTGGGGGCAGGCGGCCGTCGCGTGCGCGGCGCTGCTGGCGACGGTGCTCGCCGCCCGCACGATCGAGTTCCACATCCCGGGCATCGACTCGGCCGTCTCCGTCGAGCGCGTTACGCGGGCGGCGGCGGAGGCCGGCCCCATGCTCGCCCTGGCGGCGGCCGTCGCGCTGGCGGTGTGGGCGATCATGCGCCTCCGCGTCGGCCCGCGCGCCAAGCTCTGCGCGCTCGTCGCCGCGTGCGTCGGCGTGACCGTGCTCGGCGTCGACGGCTACCGCAAGCGCGCGTACGCCGGGGTGACCAAGGAAGACCCGTGGGTCGTCGCGCAGCTCTGGGTCGCCCGGAACACGCCGACGGACGCGGTCGTCCTCGTCCCGCCCGACAAGGGCGGATTCCGGGTGCTGTCCGACCGAGCCGTCGTCGCCGAGTGGCGCGACGGGACGCAGCTCTACTTCACCGCCGCGTTCGCGCAGGAGTGGTGGGCCCGACTGATGGCCACCCGGCCCGCCGTGTACGACGCAAAGGGCAAGGAGCTCTCGCGCGGCAAGGGCATCGAAAAGATGACCGACGGCGAGGTCGAGGCCGTCGCCAAGCAGTACGGCGCGACGCTGGCGGTCCTGCCGTCGGGCCAGGAGCGGCCGGGCTTCCGCAAGCTGTTCGATACGGCCGACCTGCTCCCCGGCGCCCCCGAGGCGTGGGCCGTCTACCGCCCGGTCGTCCTCAACGACGAGGACCAGTTCCTCGAACAGGCGCGCGAGGACATCGTCAAGTACCGCACCAGCGAGGCCAAGGTCGAGGTCGTCGGGGCCGACGGCAAACCCCTCGCCGGCGTCGACGTCAGCGTCCGCCACGTCCGCCACGCGTTCCTCTTCGGCGTGTCGATCCCGCCGTTCGAAGACTCGTCCGGCCTCGAGTCGCCCGAGTGGACCGCGCCGCAGGTCACCGAGAAACAGCTCGCCGCCGTCAAGGGCGTGTTCAACTTCTCGATGATCCCGTTCTCGGCCAAGTGGAACTGGCTCGAGCCGACCGAGGGGGCCCGGCGGTACGAGGAGCTCGACAAGTACGTCGACTGGTGCACCAGGAACGGCATCGTCATGGAGTTCCACTACCTGAGCGGGTTCATGCCCACCTGGGCCCGCGCCAGGTACCGCAGCGACCCCGAGTCCGTCCGCCGGGCGTGGGAGAAGTTCTGCCTCGACACGGTCGACCGGTACCAGGACCGCATCCCGTATTGGCAGGTCGTCAACGACGGCCGGCTCGGCGAATGGGCCGGCGACCTGATAAAAAAGGTCCGCGCCAAGCACCCCCACCTCAAGCTCGGCATCAGCGACTGCTCGGCGTTCTGGTACCCCGGGTTCGACGCCAAGTCGCCCGGCGACCTGTCGCGCACCCAGATCCTGCGCGGGCTGGCGGACCTCCAGTCGTTGCAGGCCGCCGGCGCGCCCGTCGACTTCTTCGCCACCCACGGCCACAAGCCGCACGGCGTCTACCCCGACTTCCGCGGGATCCACGTCGCGTTCGACGCGTGGGCCGCGCACGGCGTCAAGCTCCAGGTGACCGAGGCCACCATGGACCTGGGCCTGAAGATCACCGGCCCCGGCAAGTCCGGCCAGTGGGACGCCGAAAAGGCCGCCGACTTCTGGGAGCGCTACTACACGGCGGTGTTCAGTCACCCCGCGTGCGAGGCGCTCAACTACTGGGACCTGGGCGAGTCGGTCGTCCGCGCCAACCCGGCCGCCATGGCCATGGGCCTGGGCGGCACCGGCCAGGCCGGCCTGCTCGACCCCAAGAACGACTTCGCCCCGCGCGTGACGTACCTGCGGATCAAAAAGCTGATCACCGAAGACTGGTCGACGAAGTTCACCGCCACGACCGGCGGCGACGGCCAAGTCCCGTACGCCGGCCGCTACTTCCACGGCGACTACGAGATCACCGCCAAGGTCGACGGCCGCGAACTCAAGGGCAAGTTCACCGTCAAGCCCGGCGAGAAGAACGAGATCAAGGTCAAGGTCAAGGTCGAGTAACCGCCCCCTCCGCCGCGTAGGGTGGGCACTGCCCACCGGTTGCGAGGGGCGTTCCGTGGATTCGGGCGCGGGAAACGGATGGTCGCGCGAGCAGTGGGCAGTACGGACCCTACGCCCCCGCGGTCCGGCCCAACTCCGCGAACAACTCCGCGAGCGGCAGCGCGAACCCCGGCAGCACCTCGCCCCCGTCCAGCGAATCGCCCACGCCCATCGTCCGCGGCGCGTCCGGGGCCGCGGGGACGTACACGTCCACCGTCCGCGCATCGAGATCGACGATCCACACGAGCCGCGCGCCCGCCTGGAAATACTCCCGCCGCTTCCGCTCCATCTCCCGCCGCGTATTCGACGGGCTCAGGACCTCGACGGCGAGGTCGGGCGCCAAACGCGGGACGGGCTGTGTTGGCACCTGCCTTCCCGGAACGCGCGCCCATGCCGTGAACGCGACGTCGGGCATGCGGACGAGACCGTCGCACAGGTTCATCGGCCCGCTCGCACCAGACACTAGCCCGAAATTGCCTGATATGGCGCACGAGCGAATCGCCGCGGCGATCGCGCCGGCAATCACCGACTTGCGAAAGCTCGGTGCTTTCTCGACGAGCGTCCCGTCGACCAGTTCGCACAGCCGCTCCGTCCGCGCATTAAAGTCCACCACGTCCTGAATGGTCGCCCGGCCGATCGGCGGGTTCAGCAGGACGCGCGACGCAGGCACGCCCAAGTCCTCCAACAGGTCCTCGACCGTGTGGAGCGACGTGCGGAGCATGGGGGGGCCTAGTGCCATCATGCGGAATGCCCTTCGTCTCGATCGGGCTGACCCGATCGTATCACGTCGAACCCCCGCGCCCCGCGCGATTTCCGCCGAGTCAGGAACAGCGCCAGGAGCACGATCGTCGCCCCCAGGAGCAGCCCGCCGACACCCAGGACGATCGCCCCGAACGGGATGATGCCGTCCATGCCGTCGTACGT
>DATHXE010000822.1:0-7922 GCA_035459845.1 Tepidisphaeraceae bacterium
GCGACGCGGTCCTTGAGCAGCAGGGTCGGGCGCTCGCGGTGCTCTTCCAGGCGCGCCATGCGCTGGTGGGCGACCATGGCGCGCATCATGCGTTGCCGGAGCACCCGATGGCGCTGGGCGGGGTCGGCCAGGCCGTAGTCGTGGTAAAGGAAGTCGTTCCCGATTTGGCCTGCGGCGGCGAGGAGGGTTTGCGGGTCGGTCACACGGTAGAGGGCGACGGTCACGCGGTCGGCGGCGCGGACGTCGAGGACGACGCGGGCGGGCTTACTGGCGGGGTATCCGCCGGCGACGTCGAGCGTGACGACGGCGTTGTTGCGCGCCAGGGCCGCAGCCCAGCGGCTCGCGGGCCAGGCGATCTCGCCGCCGGAGATCGATTGGAGAAGGCGGCGGGCGCGGTCGACGTCGGCGTGGGCGGGGTCGGCGAGCGTCCAGTAGTAGTCGGTGGGCAACTCTCGGCTGAGGAGGGCTTCGACCTTGTCGTCGCGCAGGGCGTCGCGGCGCGAGGCGCGGAGCTGGGCGGCGGCATCCGCGCGCATCCACGGCTCGCCGGTGTGGGCCTCCTTCCAGCGCTCGTCGTCGTCGCCGGATTCGGTGTCGGACAGGCGTTTGACCTGCTCGATGAGCTGCTTGGCCACTTCACCCTCGCGGGCCGGGCGCTCGGGGGCGGCGTACAGCTCGTGCCAACGCAGGTGCGGGCGGAGCAGGTGCATCGCGAGCAGGTATTTGGCCGCGGCGGGCAATTCGTCGTCGGCGTACGCGGCGGCGACGCGCGGGATCAGCGCGAGCTTGGCGGGGACGTCCGGGAGCGCGTCGAGGTCGTCGAGCAGCGAGATCGTGTCGCGGAGCTCGCCGGTGCGGGAGAGGGTGCAGGCGCGGTACTTGAGGACCTGTTCGCCGCGGGCGAGGCGGACGTCGCCGCCCAGGGAGAAGGCGCCGGTGTCGAGGTCGAAGGTGAAGTGGTCGGCCTGGACGTGCGTGAAGCCGGGCGCGCCTTTGATCGCGACGTGACCGGCGCCGGAGAGGAGCTTGGGCGACGGCTTGGTATCCGCTTGATCTTTGGGTGCAGGGCCGGCGACCGCGGCGAGCTGGTCGCAGGTGATCTCGAGTGCCTTGGCCCTCACGCGCACGGTGCCTTCGTAGGTCGAGATGCCCTCGCGGACCGTCTTGCTCTTCGAGGCGATGGTGAGCTCGGCGGCGGCGGGCGCGGCGGGGCCGGCGGGGAGCTTGGGCGGGGATTGGATCAGGCGGACCTCGCCCGCGAGGAGCGGCTGGACGATCAGGGTGGCGGCGTCCTCGGGCGAGAGTTTGGCGAGCGTGCGGGCGAGCTCGGCGGGGTCGGTCAGGTAGGGGAGCTCGCGGGCGGCGAACAGCAGGGCGTCGCAGTCCTGCTTGCGGCCGAGCAGGTGCAGGGCGAACAGCCGCTCGACGAGGTGCTTGGACGCGTCGAGGTAGGCCTGGCGGAGCTTGTCGCGGGCGGATTCGAGCGTTTTGGCGTCGCCGGCGCGGCTGGTGCCCTTGAAGAAGTCGGCGTCGCGCGTCAGCACTTTGTCGAGGTCGAGCAGGGCGTGCAGCGGGGCGAACGAGCGGTGGGCGATGACCTCGAGTGCGGCGCGGGTATCGTCGAGGCCCAGCTCGCGCAATACGTCGAGGTGGGCGCGCTCGGCGACATCCGACGGGAACGCGGCGGGGGCGTCGGCGAGCTTGCCGGCGGCGGCGATCAGCGCGGGCCGGTCGTTGTCGACGGCGGCGACCACCATGCGAAAGACGGGGGCCCAGGGGCTCTTGCCGGCGCGCTCGAGTTCCGTGACGAGCTGCTTGAAGCGGTGGGAATCGCCCTGGCCGACCGGGAGGGCTCGCCACGCGGCGGCTTCGTACAGCGAGACGCGGTCGGCGGCGTTGCCGGGACTGTTGGAGAGGATGTCGGCGTACGCGCCCTTCTCACCGGCGGCGCGGCGGGCCTCGGCCCAGCCCGTCAGGCGGGCCGTGGTCGGCTTCTGCTTGTAGAGGGACTGGGCGCGGCGGTGGAGGTCGGGCGTCTCGGCGGCGTGCGCGCACGGGGCGCAGAGGAGGATGAACCACGAAACGCACGAAAGGGTCGAAGGGAATCTGCGGCGGGTCATGGCGAGGTCCTCTCAATGAGGATGGATGCGCGAGGCGGGCGAGGATTTCAAAAAATGTTGTGATGCTCGCGTCGATGATGCGCTCGCACGCCCCGGCGTGCCCACTTCAGTGGTGCACGGGACACGCCTTCATCGCTTCGGCGCGGGATCACCGAAAAGCGGTCCAGCGTTCTCAAGGTCGATCAGCGGGCGCTCGGGCGCCTTGGGCGTCGCGGTCGGCAGCGTGACCTTGAACTGGTCCTGGATCGGAACATCCGGCGCCGACGTGGTGGGCCCCGCGGGCGCGGGCTGCGTGGGCCGCGTGCGAAATGCGTACGGCAGCCCGATCGCGAGCGCGGCGGCGGCGACCAGGACGGCGGCGACCGTCGCGACGCGCCGCCGGCGCGCGACGCGCACGACCTCCTGCCGCATGCGCACCTGGATGCGGTCCAGCGCGAGCGGCGGGAGCTGCGGGCGCGACGCGAAGAGGTCGGACGCGAGGCGCGCGAGCTCGGCGTTGGCGGGGTCGTCGGGCCAGCCGTCGGTCAGGTCGGGAGGATGGTGGGGGGTCGGCGGCAACGTGAGAGAGGTCAGAGTGCGAAGTTCAAAGCACAAAGCATGAAGTACAAAGCGCCGGGTTCCACGTACGTCTTGAGTTGCTTGAGCGCCCGGTGAATGAGCACGCCCACGTTCGTCGCCGTCAGCCCGGTGGCCGTGGCGATCTCCTTGTTCTGCATGCCCTGGTAGAACTTCATGAAGACCAGGCGCTGCTGGTCGTCGGTGAGGCGGGTGAGGGCGGTCTGGACGCGGGCCTGCATCTCGCGGTGGATGGCCTGCTCGGGGGGCTCGCCGGCGGAATCGGCGGGGATCGTCTCGTCGACCGGCGCGTGCACCTTGCGGTCGCGGAAGTGGCGGGCGAGCTCGGAGCGGACGATCGACCAGATCCACGGGGCGGGCGGGCCTTTGAGCTGCCCGATGTTGCGGACGACGATGAGGAAGACGCGCGAGGTGATGGTTTCGGCGAGTTCGGCGTCGCGGACGCGCGTGTACACGTAGCTCCCGACACCCCGGGCGTAGGTGTTGAACAGAGTCTCGAGGAGGGTTTGCCGGGCGTCCACGCTCGTGGGAGTGTAACGGGTGCGGTCGGTGGGGCGGCTACGGGGAGATGACGGCACGCGCAATCGACTGACCCCGCGCCGTCACGGGTCAGGATGCGCGATCCGGAGGAGTGTTACAGGTGGGGATGCCGGGGACGGGCGGTGAGGGGTGTCACCGAGGGGTCCGGGAAAATGCGATTCCCGGACGATTCGATGGTCGATGCTGGGGTCAGCGGTCGGGGCGGGCGCGCGCTTTGCCGGGCGTGGCGGCTCGGGCCGCGCATTTATAGGACGTCGTGCAATGGCACGGGAATGGCCGGTGTCAGGCGGCGTCTATGGACGATGTGTACGGGCGACGCCGACGTTGCGAGCCGCGAGAATCGCGATTTTTAACGCGCCCGAGCGTGGTTTGTCGGCATTCGCAGGCAGGGCTATAGTTCCCACCCCTGTTTGACGTCACGCGCCGAGCCGCGAACGGCGGATTCTGGGAAGGTCGTATCCCCCTTAATTAGTTATGGAATCCGTGAAGTTGAACAAGACGAATTCACTCTCGTTGTCGGGCGGGGCCAAGGCGGCGGTGGTCGCGCGGGCGGCGGGGCGCGCGGCGTTCGACCTCCAGGGACTCGAGGGGCGCACCCTCTTCGCCTGGAGCTACTGGCCGACCTACCTCGGGTTCGACAAGATCGCGACGAACTACCCGTGGCTCAACGGCGGCGCCGGCTCGGTCGCGGTCATCGACAAGGGCATCGACTATTACCACCCGCAGCTCAACGGGAACCAGGCGAACGGGACCGTCTCCCCGAGCGTGGTGAACGTCTGGGACTACAAGGACAACGACAACACGCCGTTCCCCAACACGAGCGAGGACGTCGACCCGAGCAACGCGCACGGGACCGGCGTGGCGGGGCTCCTCAAGGCCAAGCCGTACAACACGCAGGTCAGCGGCGTCACGTACTACAACCAGGGCCTGCTGCAAAGCCCGGACACGAAGCTCTACAACCTCCGCACGAACTCGGCGAACTCGCAGAACACGATCAAGTCTGCGCTGGAGTGGGTGCTGGCGAACCACGCGCAGTACAACATCGTCGCGGTCAACCTGACCGACTTCATCGGGAGCTTCACCACGCCGTCGGCGTACGCGACGGTGGCGGCCCAGCTCAAGGCCGCGGGCATCTTCATCACCACCCCGGTCGCCAACGAGTGGCTCAATCCCGACTTCCCCAAGTTCCAGATCGGCAACCCGGGCAAGGACCCGAGCGTGTTCGCGGTCGGCGGGATCGTGCAGGGCGGGGCCATCCGCGCGCAGACCCAGCGCGGCGCGGGGCTGGACCTGCTCGCCCCGGCCGAGAAGGTCACGCTCCCGTACTACGTCTTCAAGACCAACACGCACAACATCGTCAACAACGCGGGCGAGGGGAACTCGTGGGGGAACACGTACGTCACGGCGGCGGCAGTGCTGATCAAGCAGATCGACCCGACCGCGACCCCGGACCAGGTCATGCAGATCCTGAAGGACGCGGGCACGCCCACGCTCGACACCAACCCGCCCAACGGGACGGTCGGTAACGTCTACTACTCGGCCCTGGACGCGTACGCGGCGGTCAACCTGGCGTACCAGCGGCGCGACGACGTCTACGACCAGGGGAGCGGCGGCAGCGATGACCTCGCCCACGCCGGACTGATCGCGCTCAACGGGTCGAACGACGGCGGCATCTCCAACCTCAAGCTCCTGACGCACGACGTGGACTACTACAAGTTCACCGCCGCGTCGAACGAGGACTACGACCTGAAGGTCAACTACTCGGGCCCCACCGCCTACCCGACCGCCGAACTCCTCGACGCCGACGGAATCGTCGTCGCGAACATCACGAGCGGCGGGATCACGCGGCGGCTGTCGCCGGGCGATTACTACGTCCGCGTCGCGTCGGACGT
The DNA here is from genome assembly GCA_035459845.1 of Tepidisphaeraceae bacterium. Classification (GTDB taxonomy): domain Bacteria; phylum Planctomycetota; class Phycisphaerae; order Tepidisphaerales; family Tepidisphaeraceae; genus DASPKW01. The sequence continues at coordinate 5,129 of DATHXE010000822.1, forward strand.
GACGCTCGAGGGGACGTACTCGGTGACGGTCGGCGAGGACGCGCCGACCCCGCCCCCGCCCGGCGCGCCGGGCAAGGACGGGACGTTCAACGGGCTGGCCTACGACTCGGCCGGCGCGCTGCACTGGGCGTGGTTCGACGGGGCGACCAACCAGCTCAAGTACGCCAAGCGGACGGGTAACACGTGGTCGGCGGTGCAGGTCGTCGACCCGGCGGCGAACACCGGCACGTTCATGTCGATGGCGCTGGACAACACCGGCAAGCCGGGCGTCGCGTACTACGACGAGGCGAACACGGACCTGAAGTACGCGCGGTTCAACGGGTCGGCGTGGCAGATCGAGACCGTCGATTCGAGCCTGACGACCGGTTACTACCCGTCGCTCAAGTACGCGGCCAACGGGGCGCCGGCGATCGCGTTCTACTACAAGAGCAGCGGGGACCTGAAATTCGCGACCAAGGCGGGCGGGTCGTGGGCGGTCGGCACGATCGACTCCAAGGGCGACGTCGGCCGGTACCCGAGCCTGGCGCTCAACGAGGCGACCGGGCGGTGGGGCGTGGCGTACGAGAAGACGACCACCGGCGACTTCCGCGTCGCCGAGCAGAACCCGAGCGGCACGTGGTCGATCACGGTCGTGGACGCGACGAAGTATGGCGGCGGGTTCACGTCGATGCAGTACGTCGACGGGCGCGCCGCGTTCAGCTACTACGACGCGTTCAACGCCGACCTGAAGTTCGCGCGGTGGACCGGGACCAAGTGGCTGGCCCAGGCGGTCGCCGCCAAGAACTCGCAGGGCCTGTACACCAACCTGTTCTTCGACCCGGGGAACGACAACCTCCCCGTCATCTACTACTTCAACAAGACGGCGAACACGGCGATGGTCGCCCGCGGCGGGGCGGGCGGGGGGTGGTCGTTCGAGGTCGTCGCCAGCGGCGGCGGGCGGCAACTCTCGGTCGCGCTCGACCCAGACGAGTTCGAGACGTTCGCGTATTCCGACGACGCGTCGGGCGATTTGTTCGTCGCGCAGCCGGCGTAAACAGATTCGGCCGCAACGGCGCAAAGACGCGGAGGCGATCGCACATGGCGGTCTCCTCCGCGTTTCATTTGTTAGCTGCGACGCAACGCGTTGCTGACGCGCGGCAGTCTTGAGGTACGGTTTGCGGTGAAATGCCCTGAGAGCGCGAGCGCGTCAGCAGGTCGTTGACCTGCAGCTATCTCGACGGTCGCGAAAGCTTCGCGTTGGGATGTCCGATAGTCACGGTTGACCATCGTGCGTACTATCGCCCCCGTGCAGCAGACCTCACCGACCGATACGCCGTCCGTCCGGCGGCCGATCGCGCGCGCTCTGGGGTGGGTCGCGCGGCACGAGCGCGGGCTGTTCTGGGTGATGGTCCTCGTTCACCTCGTCCCGGTTTGGGCGTTCACATACCTGCCGACGACGGACGGGGCGGCCCACGTCGCCAATGCCGACGTGATGCGCCGTTACAACGCGCCCGACGCCGAGGCCTTCCGCAAGTACTACTACGTCAGTCACACGCCCAGCCCGAACATCGCGGGGCATTTGATCCTCGCGGGGCTGATGTACGTCGTCCCGCCGACGGTCGCGGAGAAGGTGCTGGTCAGTTTGTACGTCGTCGGGCTGGCGGCGGGGATGCGGTACGCGGTGCGGGCGATCCGGCCGCGCGCCGGCGCAGTGGCGTGGGTCGCGCTGCCGATGACCTACAGCTTTCTGCTCGGACAGGGGTTCTATAACTTCTGCCTGAGCTTGGCGGCGTATTTGTTCACGGTGGGATACTGGTTCCGGCACCACGGGCGGATGGACGTTCGCCGCGCGCTGGGGTTGTTCGGACTGTCGGTCGTGTTGTACGCGTGTCACCTGTTCGCGCTGATGATCGCGTGCGGGACGATCGCACTGACGGCGGGGTGGTGGGTGATTCGCGCTCGGTGGGGAGCGCGACCACGGCGCGCCCTCACGCCGGGTGCGGAGCCTAACGGCGACGCCCCGGATCCCGTTCGCGCAACGCTTCGGAGCGCACTGATCGCAGGTGCTGTCCTCCTTCCCGCATTCGTTGCGGCCGTAATCTTTCGCCCGTCGACGAACGTATCCTGGCTGAACCACGACGTCCCGCGGTCTTCGCTGCGGGAGGATCTGCTCGGTTTCGTGCAGTTCCAGGCGATGGTGTCGTACCGCAAGGCCGAGGGCACGCTCGGGGCGGCGCTGGTGGCGGTGCTCGCGGGGCTGACGCTGTTCGCGCTGCTGGCGAAGGCGCGGCGGCGGCGGGCGTGGTCGCGGTGGGACGTGCTGCTGCTGCTGCCGGTCGGGCTGGCGCTGGCGTACTTCCGCGCCGGTGACGCGACGTCGATCCACTTCTACATCCCGCCGCGGACGATGTATCTCGCGTTCCTGACGCTGGGCCTGTGGCTCGCGGCCCAGCCGCTGCCGCGCGCCGTGCGCGGGGCGGTGCCGCTGTTCTGCGGTGTCATCGCGCTGGGGTTCTTGGCGAGCCATGCAACGAAGTACCGGCAGTTCAAGCCGCAACTGGCGGAGTTCGTGGCGGCGGGCGACCACATCGAGCGCGGGAGCACGTTCCTGCCGCTCACGTTCGCCCCGCAGGGGCGCGACGCCGCGGGACGGCCGACGGCGAGCGACGTGGCGCCGTTCTACATGGCCAGCGGGTACGTCGCCGTCCGCCGCGGCGCGGTCGACCTTCGAAACTACGAGGCGCGGACGGACCACTTCCCCGTGCGGTTCCGGGACGAGGTCAGCCCGTTCGCGCACCTGACGAGCGGGAACGGG